>NZ_DASUFR010000108.1:0-21761 GCF_036274455.1 Nocardioides sp.
GGCTCGGGATCACCACCGTGGCGATCCACACCGACGTCGACGCGACCGCCCCGCACGTCCGGGCCGCTGACGAGGCGGTGCACGTCGACAGCTATCTCGACATCGACGCCGTCGTCGCCGCCGCGAAGGGCACCGGCGCGCGGGCGGTCCATCCCGGCTACGGGTTCCTGTCCGAGCGCGCTGCGTTCGCCGAGGCGCTGGAGCAGGCCGGCATCGTGCTCGTCGGCCCGACCGCCACGGTGATGGAGCAGATGGGCCGCAAGGACGCCGCCCGCGAGATCGCGACCGCCGCCGGCGTGCCGGTGGTGCCCCGCGGCGATGACGCTCGCCAAGGAGCCTGGGCCGGCCCGATCCTGGTCAAGGCCGCCGCCGGCGGCGGCGGCAAGGGCATGCGCGTCGTCCGCTCCCAGGACGACTACGACGAGGCGGTGGCCGCCGCGAGACGGGAGGCCGCGAGCGCGTTCGGCGACGACACGATCCTGGTCGAGAAGTACGTCGAGCACGGCCGGCACATCGAGGTCCAGGTGCTGGCGGACACCCACGGCACGGTGCTGCACCTGTGGGAGCGGGACTGCTCCACGCAGCGGCGCCACCAGAAGGTGCTGGAGGAGGCACCCGCTCCACGGATCAGCCCGGCCGTCCGTGAGCTCATCACCTCCTCAGCGGTCGCGCTGGCGAAGCAGGTCGGCTACACCAACGCCGGGACGGTCGAGTTCCTGCTCGACGCCGACACCGATGAGGCGTACTTCCTCGAGATGAACACCCGCCTCCAGGTCGAGCACCCGGTCACCGAGGCGATCACCGGGCTCGACCTCGTCGAGCTGCAGCTCCGGGTGGCCGCCGGCGAGCCCCTCGGCCTGACCCAGGACGACGTGACCGTCTCTGGCCACGCCATCGAGGCCCGGGTCTACGCCGAGGACTCCTTCAACGGCTTCCTGCCCCAGGCCGGCACCGCCACCGTCGTGCACTGGCCGTCGGACGTGCGGGTTGACCAGGCGCTCGAGTCCGGCCAGGTGGTGTCCACGGCGTACGACCCGATGCTCGGAAAGGTGATCGCCCACGGGCCGGACCGCGAGAGCGCACGCCAGGCGCTGGTCGCCGCCCTCGACGACACCGCGATCCTCGGGCTGACCACCAACGCCGGGTTCCTGCGCGCACTGGTGGCGAGCGAGGAGTTCCGCGACGCCGCGATCGACACCGCGTGGCTGGACCGGCACGAGGTGCCCGCCCCCGACCCCGGCCCGGCGCGGGAGCTCGCGGCCTGGGAGGTCTTCCTCCGCGACCGGACCGACGACGGCCCGTTCGCCTCGGACGGGTTCCGGCTCGGCGCCGACCCGGCGCCGGTCGTGGTGGAGCTCGACGAGCTCGTCACGCTCACCGTCCCGCCCGCCGTCCGCCCGGTGGCCGCGGTGCGCCACGACCGGGTCGAGGTGGTCCACCACGGACAGCGGTTCGTGTTCGGGCGACCCGACGTGATGGGCGACCACGGGCCGGCGGTCGCCGACGGCGCGCTCACCGCTCCGATGCCCGGCACCGTGCTCGACGTCCGCGTGGCCGAGGGCGACGCGGTCGAGGAGGGACAGGTGCTCGGCGTGCTCGAGGCGATGAAGATGGAGCTGAGCCTCAAGGCGCCGTTCCCGGGAACCGTCACCACCGTGGGCGCAGCCAAGGGGGAACAGGTGGCGCTCGGGGCGACGTTGTTCGTGGTGGACGGAGGGCAGGGCGATGCAGCTTCCTGAGACGGTCACGATCTACGAGGTCGGCCCCCGCGACGGGCTCCAGAACGAGAAGTCGATGGTCCCCGTCGATGTCAAGGAGCAGTTCGTGCGCCGCCTCCTCGCCGCCGGGCTGCCGGTGGTCGAGGCGACGTCGTTCGTGCACCCGAAGTGGGTGCCGCAGCTGGCCGACGCCGAGGAGCTGATGACCAGGCTCGGCGAGGACGGCAAGGACCTTCCCGTGCTGGTCCCCAACGAGCGCGGCCTCGACCGCGCCCTGGAGCTGGGGCTGCGGCACGTCGCGATCTTCGGCTCCGCCACCGAGACCTTCGCCCAGCGCAACCTCAACCGCAGCCTCGACGAGCAGTTCGCGATGTTCGAGCCCACGGTGAAGCGCGCCCGCGACGCCGGGCTCGACGTCCGCGCGTACGTCTCGATGTGCTTCGGCGACCCGTGGGAGGGCGCGGTGCCGGTCGAGCAGGTGGTCCGCGTGGGCAAGCGGCTCTTCGACCTCGGCGCCGGCCAGCTGAGCCTGGGCGACACCATCGGCGTCGGCACCGCCGGCCAGGTGACCGAGCTGATCGCGGCCTTCGAGGCGGCGGGCATGTCGAAGTCCGACCTGGCCATGCACTTCCACGACACCTACGGCCAGGCGCTGGCCAACACCTACTCCGCACTCCAGTCAGGCATCACCACCTTCGATGCCAGCGCCGGCGGGCTCGGCGGCTGCCCCTACGCCAAGAGCGCCACCGGCAACCTCGCCACCGAGGACCTCGTCTGGCTGCTCAACGGCCTCGGCATCGAGCACGGCGTCGACCTCGACGCGCTCGTGGCCACCAGCGCGTGGATGGCCGGCGAGCTCGGCCGCCCGTCTCCCTCGGCCGTGGTCCGCGCGCTGTCACAATCGGAGGCATGACCCAGCGCCGCGTGTACGTGCACGTCGGTGCGCCCAAGACCGGCACGACCTATCTCCAGGACCGGCTGGCGCTCAACGCCGCCTCGCTGAAGCGGCACGGCTACCGCTACCCGACCGGCACGAACCCGGACATGTTCCTGGCCGCGCTCGACCTCCTCGACCGGCCCTGGGGTGGGATGCGGCCGCAGGCCGAGGGCGAGTGGGAGGCGCTCGTACGCCGGACCCGCCGCGCCCGGGGGACCGTCGTGCTCAGCCACGAGATCCTGGCCGGCGCCAAGCCCGGCGAGGCGCGGCGAGCGCTGGACGACCTGTCGTTCGCGGAGGTCCACGTCGTCTACAGCGCGCGGGACGTGGCCCGGCAGGTCGCGGCCGAGTGGCAGGAGCAGCTGAAGCACCAGAGGAAGGTCTCGTTCCGGACCTTCCTGAAGCAGATCCGCGAGAGCGACCAGCGCGGCGGCTCCAAGCGGGCTACGCGATGGTTCTGGCGGGTCCAGGGGCTGCCCGGCGTGCTCGAGCGCTGGGGCAACGGCCTGGCGCCGTCCCGGGTGCACGTGGTGACGGTGCCGCGGCCCGGGGGTCCGCCGGAGGAGCTGTGGCAGCGGTTCTGCACGGCGCTCGGGATCGACCCGGCCTGGGCACCGCGGGAGGGAGCGCGCAGCAACCCGTCGATCGGCGCCGCCGAGGCGACGCTGCTGCGCCGGGTCAACGTGCGGCTGAAGGAGGCCGGGCTGCCCTCGGACAGCTACCGCGCCCTGGTGCGCCAGCTCGTGGTGCACGAGACCCTGGCGCTGCGGCCGCGGATGACTCCCGTGACGCTGCCACCGGACGCCTACGACTGGGCCGAGGAGGTGGCCCAAGGCTGGATCGACTGGGTCAAGGGCGCCGGTGTCGACGTCGTCGGTGACCTCGACGAGCTGCGGCCGGTGCGCCCGCCGGACGGCACCGAGTGGCACGACCCCGACCGGCCGCGTCCGCGCGAGGTCACCTCGGCGGCGGTCGACGCGATCGTCGCGCTGACCATGGAGGCCGCCCGCCGACCCGACCCGGACGACACGCTGACCTCGCGGGCTGCCCGGTGGGCGCGCCTCCTGCGCCGATGAGCACCTCCGTCGAGCTCGGCCGGGCCCGGGCCTGGGCCTGGGTGGCCCACCTGCGCGCCGGCGGTACGACGCCCTGGGCCGCGTGGCAGTCGGCCGACGGACCGGAGGCCTCTCCACCCCGCGAGCCGATCGCGGGGAGCGCTCGCGGGGGCCGGTTCCTGCCCGGTGCCCAGCAGCTCGAGCTGCTGCGCCGGCTCAACCTCGCGGGCCGCCCGTCCACCGCCCTGGCCGACCGTGTGCTCGCGGCGTCCGCACCGGGCCGCGGCCGCCCCGACCTCGAGCTCGTTGGTGTCGACGTGGACCGCCGGTTCGGTCCGCCCGCCGTCGATCCCGCGGAGCTGCCGGACGACGAGCTGCTGCGGGTGGCGACGGGGTTGCTGGCCGCCGGGCTCGTCGAACGTCGTGAAAGTGCTGTCCCTAGCCCCGATCGGCAGCGGTTTCGCGTCACTCGACGGTTCCGGCCTCGCTACGAGCTGGCCGGCGACCCCTGGCTGGCCGCGGCGTACACCTCCCAGCTCGTCGCGGACGGGCGGCCACCCGGCGGCGGTGGCCGCTCCGTGCACGTGCTCGGGACCGGCGTCGCGGCGATGCTCGCGCACACGTGGGCGGCCGGCGCGTTCGGCGAGGGTGCGCCGAGCTGGCCCGACTTCCTGGCGAAGGTGCGCGCGCGCCGCCGGCTGCCGCGGCGGGTGGCGCTGCCCGAGGTGGTCGACCGGTTCCGGGCCAGGCCGCACACCGGCCGGGTCGGCGTGGTGCTCGACCCGGCGGCGCTGCCGCGGCTGGTCGGCGTACGCCGTCTCGACGCCGTCGTCGACCCGCCCGCCCACGCCACCGAGCTCGCGCGCCAGGTCGGTAGCGCGCTGAGCCTCCTCGTCCTTCCCGCCGAGCAGACCCAGCTGCTCGACACCGTCCTGCGGCCGAGGCTGGCCGCGGCGACCGGAGGGCTCCCGACGGTGCCGCCCGAGCACCGCGACTGGGTGGACGACGCCGCGTTCGCCCTGCGGCAGCGGCTGCTGCGCGCTGGTTACCCTGTCCTCGGGGACCCGGACGTGTTGCTGACCACGCCGCCGGACCGCCCTGTCGGCTCGGTCCTCGACCTGGCGATCGAGCTGCTGCTGGAGGAGGAGGCCACGTGAGCCGGAAGGTCCTCCTCCACGTCGGGACGCCGAAGACCGGGACGTCGTACCTCCAGGACGTGCTGTTCCGCAACCGGGAGGTGCTGGCCGAGGCCGGTATCGCCTACCCCGCCACCCGCCACGACGGCCACTTCCTCGCGGCGCTGGACCTGATGCAGCTGCCGTGGGGCGGGCTGCAGGCCGAGGCGATCGGCGCCTGGGACGCGCTGGCCGAGCAGGTCAGGGCGCACGACGGCACGGCGATCGTCAGTCACGAGATCCTGGCCACCGCGTCGCGGGCCCAGATCGGGCAGGCCCTGGAGTCGCTGGGCCACGGCGACGCGACCGAGGTGCACCTCGTGCTCAGCGTGCGCGACCTGGTCCGCCAGATCCCGGCGGAGTGGCAGGAGAACCTCAAGCACCGCGCCCGGCTGTCCTACGGCGCGTTCCTCGACCAGATCACCGATCCCGAGCGCGCGACCCGGATCGGGGCGTGGTTCTGGGGGGTGCAGGAGATCCCCGACATCCTCGACCGGTGGGGGCAGGACCTCCCGCCGTCGCAGGTCCACCTGGTCACCGTGCCGCCGCCCGGCGGGGCGCCGGAGCTGCTGTGGAAGCGGTTCAGCCAGGCCTTCGGGCTCGACGGCATCGACCTCGACCTCGAGGGCGAGCGGCACAACCCGTCGCTCGGCGCTCCCGAGACCGCGCTGCTCCGGCGGATCAACCGCAAGGCGAACGCCGAGCTGGCGCCGGCCGACTACCGGCCGCTGGTCCGCGAGCTGCTGGCCCACCAGACCCTGTCCCGGCGGACCCGCTCGCCGCGGCTGGCACTGCCCCCGGAGCTGCACCCCTGGGTGCAGGAGCTGTCCGCGTCGTGGATCTCGGAGATCGAGGCGCGCGGCTACGACGTGGTCGGCGACCTCGGTGACCTCGTGGGTGCGCCGCCGGTCACCGACTACACCGACCCGGACCGGCCCCGCGAGCGGCACGTCGCCGCGGCCGCGGTCGACGCGATCACCGCGCTGCTGCTCGACAACGCCCGGATGCGCCACGAGCAGGAGCGGCTGCACGCCGAGCTCGCCGACGTCCGTGGCGCGCTCGAGCGGGCCCACGCGACTCCGTCGTACCGGCTCCGGCACGGGATCGTCGTACGCCTCGAGCGCAGTCGCGCCGGCCGGACCGTGCTCAGCGTCTACCGGCGGGCGCGGGGCAGGAGCTCGCGGTCGGCGTAGCGGCCGACCCTCCATGTGGCGTAGGCGTCGGCACCGAGCCCGACGAAGCCGCCGGCGATCGGGATCTTCCGCGCGACGGTCGAGGCGAGCCGCTTGCCCGCGACGCGGTTGACGAGCTCGGCGGCCACCTCCGCGGAGATGACCCGGTCGAGGTCGGGGTCGTTGACCGGAGCGGTCGCCAGCGCCATCGGCGGTGCGGGGAGCTTGCGCTTCTTCACGAGCGCGTCGACGGTGTCCTCACCGAGCATCGTCATGAGGATCGCGTTGCGCACCCGCGGGTCGTCGAGGTCGTAGCCCCGCAGGTGCGCGATGCCGGCGACCATCCGGCACTGGACCAGGGTCAGCCCGGTGATGTTGGCGGGGACCATGAACGCCATGGTCACCAGGCCGCCGAGGTTGGTGGCGAACCCCTGCGCCGCGGCGTAGCGGACGTGGTTCTCGATCACCTCGTGGATGGCCCGGTCGACGTCGCCCTTCTGCTCCTCAAGCTGGGCTTCCGCGGCCGCGGCGGCCGGCGGCAGCGGCCCGACCCCGGCGATCGCGCGGTGCAGCGCCTCTCCGACGAACGTCGTGGTCAGCCCCGGCGCGAGCTCGCCGATGCGCGGCGCGAGCTGCTTCACTGTCGCGCCGGCGGCCTTGCTGGTCATGCCCACGTGGCAAATCGTACGGAGCGGGAGGTGGGCGGCTCTCATCCTTCGGGGTACCTCACCGTTCGGTCGGCTCCTCTGGCGTTCGAACGCCGGGGCCCCGACCGAACGGTGAGTTACCCCGGCGCCGGCGCCCGCTACCGTCTCCCGGGTGCCGGTCGAGCCCCCTGCGACGCCCTGGGTGTTCCCGGACCCGCGAGACGCCGATGACGACCTGATCGGGATCGGCGCGGACCTGGCCCCGGGCACGCTGCTGGCGGCGTACCGCCGTGGCATCTTCCCGATGCCCGAGCACGGGGTGCGGCCACCGATGCACTGGTTCTCGCCGGTCCACCGTGGGATCGTCCCGATCGACGGCCTGGTCGTCTCGCGGTCGCTGCGCCGCTCGTGCCGGGAGTTCGAGATCCGCGTCGACACGGCGTTCGACGAGGTGGTCGCGGGCTGCGGCGACCCGCGCCGCGACTCGGGCTGGATCACCAGCGACATCGCCGAGGCGTACGGCGAGCTGCACCGCCTCGGCTGGGCGCACTCGGTCGAGGCGTGGCGCGACGGCGAGCTGGCCGGCGGGCTGTACGGCGTCGGGATCGGTGGGCTGTTCGCGGGGGAGTCGATGTTCCACCGCGTCCGCGACGCGTCGAAGGTGGCGCTGGTCGGGCTGGTCTCGCTGCTGACCGAGGACGGAGTCGACGGCCGGTTGCTGGACGTGCAGTGGGTGACGCCGCACCTGGCCACCCTCGGCGCGGTGGAGGTGCCGCGGGCGAAGTACCTCGAGCTGTTGGCGAGGGCGCTGACCCTCCCGGCACCACCCGCGTGGAATCGTGGAGCCGACGCACCGACCCAGGAGGACACATGAAGCTCGGACTTCTGGCCGCCGGCCTCGTCCTCGTCGCGGGCGGTGCGGTGGGCTGCAGCGGTGACGACGACGGCGGAAGCGGTTCGGACGCACCGACGACCAAGGCCTTCTGCGGCGCCCTCGACGACTTCAAGGCCCAGTACGCCACCGCGGACCCGACCAAGGACCTCGAGGCCTACATCAAGACGATCAAGGACGCCGCCGCCCGGCTCGCCGACCTCGGTACGCCGAAGGACATGCCGTCGGACGCCAGGGCCGGCTTCGACCTCACGGTCACGAAGATCAAGGCCCTTCCCGACGACGCGACCGTCGACGACCTCGCGCACATCGGCGACGTCGACGAGGCCGACCAGAGGAAGCTCGACGCCTTCGACGACTACGTCGGCAAGGCCTGCCCGGAGCTCGGCGACCACAGCGGAAGCTAGATGACCGATTCCAAGGGCTCGCACGCTACGCGACGCTCAGCATCCGCGCTGGCGGCGTTGCGGACGCTCGTTGGACGACCAAGTACGACATCGCGCCCGCGCCTTGCCAGCGCGGCGCTGAGCGCCGCTCGCTCGCACGATCCGGTGGAACCAGTCATCTAGACGACCACCGGGGGCTGGCCCGTCTCGCTGACCATCGCGCGTCCGGCTGCCTCCCACTCCAGCAGCCCGCCGTCGAGGTTGACCGCGTCGCGGCCCTGCTGGACCAGCCAGGCGACCACGCGCGCCGACCGCGCGCCGACCTTGCACACGACGAGCGTCTGGGCGTCCGGGAGCTCGTCGGTGCGGCCGGGCAGCTCCGACATCGGGATGTGCAGCGCACCCTCGATGTGGCCGTACTGCCACTCCACAGGCTCGCGGACGTCGAGGACGACGAGGCCCTCGGGCAGCGGGTCGGGGACGCCGGAGATCGCCACGGTGGGGGTGCCGTCCATGTGGTCAAGTTGACCACGAGGTGGGTGCGGCTACTTGAGCAGCTTGCTCATCCGGCGGTCGGCGAGCGGCTTCCCGCCCGTCTGGCAGGTCGGGCAGTACTGCAGGCTGGAGTCGGCGAAGGACACCTCACGCACGGTGTCGCCGCAGACCGGGCAGGCCTCGCCGGTGCGGCCGTGCACGGCCATGTTGGACTTCTTCTCGCCCTTCAGCTCGCTCATCGCCAGCCCCCGGGACCGCTCGACAGCGTCACCGAGGGTGACCCGGATGGCGTCGTACAGCACCACCAGGTCGGTGTCGTCCCCTCCGGCGCCCTCGAGCACCGAGGCCGCGGACCGATAAGGCGACATCCGGGCGGCGTGCAGGATCTCGTCGGAGTAGGCGTTGCCGATGCCGGCGATGGTGCCCTGGTGGCGCAGCACCCCCTTGATCTGCTTGCGGCCCTCCGCCCGGAGGATCTCCTGGAACCGCTCGAGGGTGAAGTCGTCGGTGAGCGGGTCGGGGCCGAGGGTCGCGATGCCGGGGACGTCGTGCGGGTCGCGCACGAGGTAGATGGCCAGCCGCTTCTTGGTGCCGGCCTCGGTGATGTCGAGGCCGGACTGGTCATCGAGGACGACCCGGGCGGCCAGCGGGTTCTTGCCGCCGGGCCGGGGCGGCAGCGTCGGCACCTCGTCACGCCAGCGGATCCAGCCGCCGCGGGCCAGATGGACGACCAGGTGCAGCCCGCCGACGTGCATGTCGAGGAACTTGCCGTGCCGGGTTACGTCGTCGACCATCAGCCCTTCGAGCGCGCGCAGCGGGGGGTCGAAGGTCTTCAGCGCGCTGAACGCCGCGATGTGCACGGTCGCGATGGCATGCCCGTCCAGCCGGCCCTTCAGGTCGAGGGCCAGTGCTTCCACCTCGGGGAGCTCGGGCACGCCTGAAGTCTAGGTGGGACCACCCGCCGGGATAGTCCGTGACGATTCGGTCGTACGAACACCGTTCTCCACAACCAAATCGTCACGGACTATCCCGGCGGCGGAACCGGTGACAGCCATGGGAGCGAGGGGCATGATGGCGAGATGGACGCCGCGCGGCCGCTTCCCGCGGTGGGGTCGATCTTCTTCGACGCCCGCGGCGAGGACCGCGCGCTCCGCGTCTCCTGGCACCAGGAGTCGGACCTCGTGGTGCTCTCGCTGTGGCGCGACAACGTCTGCGCGGCGTCGTTCCGCCTCTCCGTGGACGAGGTGCCCGAGCTGATCGAGCTGCTCCGGGACGGTCTCGACCGGGCCTACCGCCACGCACCGACGCGCACCACCGCCTGAGCCCGGTTCGTCTGCGGTGCGACCGGGAGCCGCGTCCTCGGCGCCGCGCAGACGAATCGCCGACGGGGCCGGGGCAAATCTAAGGAATCGGCTAGACGACGCCATACGGTCATAGCCGTGGACCCGGTCCGGAACCCCTACGCGCCCGGCGCCGGCCAGCGGCCACCGGAGCTGGCGGGCCGCGACGAGCAGCTGCGCGCCTTCGACGTCGTCCTCGAGCGCGTGGCCCGGCACCGCCCGGAGCGCTCGCTGGTGCTGACCGGGCTGCGCGGCGTCGGCAAGACAGTCCTCCTCAACACCATGCGCGGGCAGGCGGTGCGCAAGGGCTGGGGGACCGGCAAGCTCGAGGCGCGCCCGGAGCAGTCACTGAGGAGGCCGCTGGCCGGCGCGCTGCACCAGGCGGTGCGCGAGCTCGGGCACCAGGACGCGGACCACGTGCTCGGGGTCGTCCGCTCCTTCGCCGAGCGGCAGGCCGGCCCCGACGCCAGGCTGCGCGACCGGTGGAGCCCGGGCATCGACGTACCCGCAGTGCGCGGCCGGGCCGACTCCGGCGACGTCGAGATCGACCTGGTCGAGCTGATGAACGACGTGGGCGGCCTCGCCGCCGACCTGGGCAAGGGCGTCGCGGTGTTCGTCGACGAGATGCAGGACCTCGGTCCCGACGACGTCTCCGCGCTCTGCGCCGCGTGCCACGAGGTCAGCCAGTCCGGGCTGCCGGTGATCGTGGTGGGCGCCGGCCTGCCGCACCTGCCGGCGGTGCTGAGCGCCAGCAAGTCCTACTCCGAGCGGCTGTTCTCCTACCAGCGCATCGACCGCCTGACCCGCGAGGAGGCCGACCGCGCGCTGACCGCACCGGCCGCGGAGGAGGACGCGGCCTACGACGACGACGCGCTCGCCGCGATGTACGCCGCGACCGGGGGCTACCCCTACTTCATCCAGGCCTACGGCAAGACGGTCTGGGACCACGCTCCGCGCTCGCCGATCACCGCCGGTGACGTCGGGGTCGCCGCCCCCGAGGCCGAGCGCGAGCTCGCGGTGGGCTTCTTCGGCAGCCGCTACGAGCGCGCGACACCGGGGGAGCGCGACTACCTGCGGGCCATGGCCGACGCGGCTGGGCCGGACGCCGACGCGGTCGGCTCGGTGGGCACTGCCGAGGTCGCCGACGTTCTCGGCAAGAAGCCGCAGTCGCTCTCCCCGGCCCGCGACTCCTTGCTGAAGAAGGGGCTCATCTACTCCGGCGAACGCGGGCGGATCGCCTTCACCGTGCCGCACTTCGGGCGCTACCTGCGCCAGCACGCCTGAGCCCGACGATGGCCGCCAGGACCCGATCGTGGTGGGGCTGGGGCACCGTCGAGGACGCGGTGGCCGGCGACGAGCTGCGGGCGCTCCTCGACCGGGTCCGGGCGCTCCTGCCCGATGCCGGGCTCGAGAGCCACGCGCCGCCACCGGTCGAGGCGTTCGAGGTGCCGCCCAGCCGGGTCCGGCCGCCGGCCGCCCTCTCACCGCTGGCCTCGGAGGCGCCGACCGATCGGCTCGCGCACAGCCACGGCAAAGCGTTTCGCGACGTCGTCCGCGCCCTGCTCGGCCGGGTCGAGCACGTGCCCGACCTCGTCCTCCGCCCCACGCAGGAGGCCGAGGTCGCCCAGCTCCTCGACTGGTGCAGCGAGGCCCGCGTGGCCGTGGTGCCCTACGGCGGCGGCTCGTCGGTGGTCGGCGGCGTCGAGCCCCGGGTCGGCGACGGCTACGCGGGAGTGGTGAGCCTCGACCTGGGCTCCCTGGACCGGGTGCTCGAGGTCGACCCGACCAGCAGGGCAGCGCTGGTGCAGGCGGGCGTGCTCGGCCCGCACCTCGAGCAGCAGCTCCGGCCGCGCGGCCTCACCCTGCGGTTCTTCCCCCAGTCCTTCGAGTTCTCCTCCGTCGGCGGCTGGCTCGCGACGCGTGCCGGTGGCCACTTCGCCACCGGCCCGACCCACATCGACGACCTCACCGAGTCGCTGCGCGTCGTTACCCCGGCCGGCGTCGTCGAGTCCCGCCGGCTGCCCGCCTCCGGCGCGGGGCCGGCCCCGGACCGGATGTTCCTCGGCTCGGAGGGCACCCTCGGCGTCATCACGCAGGCCTGGCTGCGCCTGCAGGACCGGCCGCGGTGGCGCGAGGCCGCGTCGGTGGCGTTCGCGTCGTACGACGACGGCGTGCAGGCGGTCCGGACCTTGTCCCAGTCCGGGCTGCAACCTGCGAACTGCCGGCTGCTCGACCCCGTCGAGGCGCTGGTCAACGCGGACTCGCCTACCGCGGTCCTCGTCCTCGGCTTCGAGTCGGCCGACCACCCGGTCACCGCCTCGATGGGCCGGGCGCTCGAGCTGTGCCGCGATCACGGTGGCGTGCTCCCCGAGTCGGCCGGGCCCACCGAGGCGACGGACGACGCCGGCAGTCGCTGGCGCTCGGCGTTCCTGCGCATGCCCTACCAGCGCGACGCGCTCGCGGCGCACGGCATGATCGTCGAGACCTTCGAGACCGCCTGCACGTGGGACCGGTTCCCCGAGGTCCGCGCCGCGGTCGAGACCGCGGCCGCGGACGCGATGCGGCAGGTCGGTGCGACCGGAGTGCTGAGCTGCCGGTTCACCCACGTCTACCCCGATGGCCCGGCGCCGTACTTCGGCATCTACGCCGCGGGCCGGTGGGGCCGGACCGTCGAGCAGTGGGACGAGATCAAGGCCGCGGTCTCCGAAGCGCTCGTCGGTGCCGGCGCGAGCATCACCCACCACCACGCCGTCGGCCGCGACCACCGGCCGTGGTACGACCGCCAGCGTCCCGACCTCTTCGCGGCCGCCCTGCGTGCGGGCAAGGCGGTGCTCGACCCGGCCAGCGTGCTCAACCCCGGGGTGTTGCTCGGCCCGGGATGAGGACCGCCGGCCGCGATCAGCTGTGATCTGCGCCTCTGAGTACCTCAGCTGAGTACCTCAGGCGGACCGCGGCGTCCGCGCGGCCTGGAAGCCGCGACAGACATAGGGACTTAGCCCGATTGGCCGATGCCGTCTCAGGACCAGAGTCGATGACGTCAGCAGGACCCACCCCCCCGGGAGCACGTCATGAACTCGATCACCCTGAGCCCCCACGTCGCCCTCGAGCTCGTCCACGCGCTCGAGGCCGAGCGCACCAGGACAGCCCGCCCACCCCGACGCAGCCGCAAGCTGCGTTCCGGCCGCCGCCGCTCGCCGGCTCCGTGGCCGCTGGTCTGGGCCCGGCGCGTCGCGCTCACCGGCTGAGGCCGCGTGCGCGCCGCTACTCGGGCGCGCCGTCCTCGGCGTACTGCACCGTTTGCAGGATCCAGAACGCCGTGAACGCCACCAGCAGCAGGGCCTCGACGACGAAGACCCAGTGCGCGAACGGCTCGGAGCCGGTGGCGGCCTTGACGACGAACAGCACCAGCGCGCCGCCGATGACGACACCCATGGAGTAGGCGATCGCGCGGTAGGCGCGCTTGAAGGCGGCGTACGACCGGCCCATGGGCAGCGTGCCGCCGGCTGCCACGAACTCTTCGACCCGGGCGGCGTTGACCAGTGCCACCGCGACGATCAGCCCGAACATCGGGACCGCCGTGCCGTAGTGCGCGAAGCTCAGGAACGAGTCACGACCCACCGCGAACCAGATCGTGAAGCCGACCAGGCCGGCGGCCGCCAGCCCGAGGGCGACGAGGTCGCCGCGCTCGTGGTCGCCGCGGCGCACCGTGCGCGCGGCGAACAGCAGCCCCAGTGCGCCGACCACGACCAGGGCCTCGACGTTGTTCACCACGCCGGGGACGAAGGCCTGCGGCACGCAGCGCCCGGAGCCGCTGCAGTCGGCGTCCTCGAGCGGTGTCGGGACCATCGCGACGACCGGTGCGCACATCCCGGCCAGGTTGAGCATCAGGTCCTCGCGCGGCCGGTCCCGGCCCTTGATGGCGATCAGGCAGACACCCATCGCGGTGAGCGTGCCGACGAAGACGCTGCGGACCGGCGTGTAGTAGTACGCGCTGATCGAGCCCTGCCACTCGGTGTCGCCGAAGGCGATCTCGATCACCAGCGAGACGCCGAGGAAGACCGCGAGGGCGACGAGGCCGACGCGCAGGTAGAGGTAGGTCTTCCGGGCGGACCCGCTCTCCATGGCCATGCCTCGTCGTACCACCTCGTCGCGGCGGCCGGACAGCGCCGGCCGGGCTATTGACGCCGTCGGACGCCGCGGAACGCCAGCGCCCCCATCCGCGGCTTTGCCGTCGGGACGCGTCACAATGGCGCCATGCCTCGGTCCGCGGCGCCGCCGCAGGTGGTCGCGCACCGGGGCGCGAGCTTCGAGAACGCCGAGCACACCCTCGGCGCCTACCTCAAGGCGCTGGACGCCGGGGCCGAGGGGCTCGAGTGCGATGTCCGGCTCACCGCCGACGGTCACCTGGTCTGCGTGCACGACCGTGACCTGCGGCGCACCGCGGCCCGCAAGGGGCTGGTCTCCAACGCGAACCTGGAGGACCTCGAGGCGCTCGACTTCGCGTCGTGGAAGAACCCGTGGGCCGAGCTCGACGACGAGGCCCCGGACCGCGACGCGAAGCTCGACGGGGTGCTCACCCTGCGCAAGCTGCTGGAGGCGGTCGCCGACTATGACCGCCGGGTCGAGGTGGCGATCGAGACCAAGCACCCGACCCGCTACGGCGGGCTGGTCGAGCGCCGGGTCGCGGACATGCTCCACGACTTCGGCTGGGACCAGGCCGGCCACGGCCAGCCGAGCCCGGCCCGGGTGATGAGCTTCAGCCACACGGCCCTCCAGCGGATGGAGCGGCTGGCGCCGGGGGTCCGCCTGGTGCAGCTGCTGGAACGGCCGCCGTACTGGCCGATGCTGCGCCGCGTCGTCGGCGCGGACTGGGTGCTCGGCCCGGGCATCGAGCTGCTGACCGAGCACCCCAGGCTGGCCGAGCGGATCGTCGGCGCCGGCCACGACGTGCACGTGTGGACGGTGAACACCGAGCCGGAGCTGCGGCTGTGCCAGGAGCTCGGAGTGAAGGCGGTGATCACCGACAGGCCGGCGTACATCCTGGAGCTGCTGGGCCGGTAGGGCGGGGTACAGACGCCGGGGCACTAACGTCGGTCGCATGGCGAAGAAGTCACGCATCAAGGCCCGCGAGACCGCTCCCGGCGAGGTCGGGCCCCGGCAGCCCTGCCCGTGCGGCTCGGGGAAGCGCTTCAAGGCGTGCCACGGGGCCGAGGGTGGCGCCGGTGGCGTCTACGTCGCGCGGCCGTTCGAGGGGCTGCCCTCGGAGTGCGACGTCGTCGCGATGCGTGAGCTGGTGCCGTCCGCGACGGCGCCGATCTCGGTCAAGGGGACCGACAAGCCGGTGCTGCTCTGCACGCTCCTGCCGATGGCCGCGCCGGCGATGGTCCGCGACAGCGGCCAGCTGTGGCTGGGGCTGCAGGTGCAGCACAGCTTCGGCGACCCTTCCCGGGACCTGGGCGCCGTGCTGCAGGCGGCCATCGACGCCGAGGAGTCCGGCATCATCGGGCTGACCGACCCGCCCGGCCCCGGCCCGCGGCTCCAGGACCTGGTGACCGACAAGGAGCTGAAGGTCACCGTGCACGACGGCTTCGACTTCTGGATCTCCGACGTCGAGGAGAAGGACGACCTCGCGGCCGCGCTCGAGCAGGCGAACGCCGCCGCCAACCCGACCGAGCGGCTGACCCAGGTCGAGGCGGCGTACTGGACCAACGTCGGCACCAAGGAGCACCTCCGCTGGGTGATGCCCGAGCCCGAGGACGAGCTGCTCGACGCGCTGGCGCGGCTGCACGTGGCCGGCAGAGACGTCATCGTCGAGGGTGCCCGGCTGGTCGGGATGTTCCGTGCGCACGGCCTGCTCGCCCCGGTCTGGGACCTGCCCGTCGGCACCGGGCCGGAGGCGCTCGAGGACCCGGCCTCGACGTTCAAGGCGGACCTCGATGCGGCGCTGGCCAACTCCTCCGCGCTGACCGGTGACGAGCGCTCGGCCCGCTCCGGGCTGGCCAACCGTCAGGTCACGATTCGCTAGCCGCGTGGCCTCTTCGGTTTGACCTTGAACTGCACGGTCACCGGGTCGCCCGCGACACCGACGGGGCTGGTCGCCTGGATGCGCACCGTGTGCGTCCCGGTCAGGAGCTTGCTCTTGAACGGCGAGTGGCAGGGCTTGAACGCCCGGCCGTCGACGCTGCAGCCGAACGCCGACCCGGCGAGGTTGGCTGTGAACTTGATCCGCACCCTGGGTCCGGCGACCCGCTTGGCCGGCGCCTTGGTGATGCGGACCACCGGCGCGGGGCACGGGTCGTGGACCGCGGCCAGCTGCGGGCAGCCGTCCTGGCTGGCGTCGCCGTAGCCGTCGCCGTCGACGTCCGGCTCGAGGACGGCGGAGATGTTGACGAACTGGTGGAGCTGGCTGACCGTCGGGGGACCGAATGTCGTCTCGCCGTCGAGGACCTCCTCCGCCGTGATCTGGTCGATGGTGCCCCCGGGCGCGATGCAGCGGAGGTTCGGGTCGACCGTGCGCAGGGTCAGGATCTCTCCGGCGTGCACGGGCATCCGCACGGCGAAGGTGTTGAGCTGGTTCGGCGTGAGGGTCAGCTTCGCGCTGCGCTGGGTCACGTTGTAGACGAAGTCGGTGCCCGCGGGCGCGATGAACGCCGCCTGGATCCGGCCACTGACCCCGCTCGCGAAGTGGGACACCGAGGTGACGACGCCGTCGTAGGGGACGCGGTACGGCGCCTTGTCGGGGTCCTGGAAGGCCTGGTACCAGAGGAAGTTCACGAGGCACGCCGAGCTGCCGGTCGGGGCGACCCGGCCCAGGGTCACCGGCCCGACGGCCGAGCGAGGAGCCGGTGCGGCTGTCGTCCGAGCTGCGGGTGGACCGGTCCTGGCCGCGTCGGCCGGGATGCTGGTGAGGCAGAGAGAGATGGTGGCGGCCGCCGCCAGGGCGAGCCAGCGGAACCGCTGCACGGCCGCATCATGTCGGAGAACCCGAGGACGCGGTAGCAGCGCGCGTCCTCGGGCGCGTCTCCGACAGCGAGACACGCCGGCGGTACCCACGCGAGGACTTGTCCATCCGGCCGCGGCCGGCCCGTCGTTCTGCAGCCGGATCGTCAGGAGCCGGCCCGGCGCAGCACCCAGGCCTGGAGCCGGGCGTACCCCTTGACCGACGTACGCCGCATCCTCCTGAACGCGAAGTCACCGTGCTCGTGGTCGTCGTGGTCATCGTGGTCATCGGGGTCGTCGGTCAGCTCGTCGTGTGCGCCGCGGTCGACCAGCACCGATCCGGGCCGGGCGAGCGAGGTGAGCCGGGAGGCGATGTTGACGGTGGGGCCGAACACGTCACCGAGCCGCAAGACCACATCGCCGTACGCGAGCCCCGCGCGCACCGCCGGGAAGTCGTCGTCGGCGTCCGACCCGCGCGCGGTCATGGTGAGCGCGACGTCGGCGGCCGCTTCGGCGTGGTCGATGACGAACAGCACCTCGTCGCCGATGTTCTTGATCACCCGTCCGCCGTGATCGACGACGAGGCCCGAGCACTCGTCCTCGAAGTACTCGACCCATCGCACCAGCCCGGCCTCGTCCAGCTCCTTGCTGCGCGAGGTGAAGCCGACGATGTCGACGAAGACCACCGCCATCGGTGCGGTGTCCGAGCCTGCGGAGTCGCCGGCCAGCAGCCGGTTGCCGGCACTGGCGAGGTGCCGGCGCCAGACGTAGGACTGCAGCGCCTCGACCCGCGGCAGCACCTCGGAGGCCAGGTCGGCGACCTGCCGCGCCGGGTCCGGACTCTGCAGCGCCACGTCGGTGAGCAGCCTGGTCTGCCACTCGGCGAGCCGCGCGTAGCTCCGGCCCCACGTCCGGACCAGCGCGGCCTGGTGCTCCGCGCTGAGGACGCCGAGCTCCATGAGGTCGCGGGTGTACTCGAGCGCCCGGACGTCCGCGGGGGTGAACGCGACCGCGTCGTCCGCCTGGTGCGGGAAGCCGAGCCGGCGCCAGAGCTCCTCGGCGACCTCGAGCGGTACGCCGGCCTGCTCGCAGACCTCGGCCCGGGTCAGCGTCGGGGCGTCGCCGAGGAGGTACCGCTCGACGACGTCGAGCGCCTCGGAGAGGTCGGCGTGGTCGGCGTGGTCGGCGTGGTCGGCCGCGGCGTCCACGTCAGCTGGTGGTCTGCGGGAACCGTGCGGCGGCGGTCTTCTCCAGCGCCTCGTGGAACGTCGGCATCTCGACGTCGAGCCGGTCGAGCTGCTCCTTGGTGAAGTGGATCAGCTCCAGCGGGGTGAGCGCGACGATGGTCGCGGTCCGCAGCGAGTGGTTGAGGATCGCCCGCTCGCCCACGATGTCGCCCGGGCCGAGCCGGGCCACCTCGGTGCCGTGGGACCGGACCGAGACGGTGCCGTCGAGGACGACGTAGGCCTTGTCGGCGGCCGTCGACTCCGAGATCGGCGCCCAGCCCTCGGGCAGCGTCACCCGGGTCCCGGACGCACTGATGCGGGCGATCTCCTCGGGTGTGAACATCGAGAAGAAGGTGTCTGCCATCGTCAGCCTTTCGGTCGGTCGTGCCCGGGCGTGGTCGTGTTGACCACGCCCCGGGTGCACCCTGACCAACGAGGCAGGCCGCGCGAAGGCACGGTCCGGGAGCAGGCTGCTGACTAGGGCGCGCCGACGATGTGGAAGGTCACGGTCTCGACGTCGGAGGCGACCCCGAGCCGCTCCAGGTCGCGCCGGTCGACCCTGCCGTCCTGGTTGAGGTCGGGGACGACGGCCGGGGCGTCGTCGAGCACGCCGTCGTGGTCGAGGTCCTTGACCACGGCGACGGTGATGGTGCTGTCGACGTCCGTGCCGAACAGCGGGCCACCGACGATCCAGGTGTCCTGGACCTCGAACCCGTCGCGCGAGTGGTCGGTGACGCCGGTGAGGTTGAACAGGTTGGCCAGGTTGGTGCCCGGACCCGAGAAGCCGGGCTGGGTCGCGCTCGTGGTGCTGGACAGCACGACGAGGCCGGGGAGGTGGTCGTCGGCGCCGGTGGAGAAGGTGCCCGGGAACGGCGGCACGTTGTTGTGCCCGGCCGGGCCGGTGAGCTGGGTGCCGGTGAACCCGGTCGCCGCGGTGGACAGGTCGCGGAAGCCAACCTTGACGTCGACGAACCAGCCGGCGCCCGCCGTACCCGCTCGGTCACCGGGACGCGGCGAGAGGATGTCGACGTCCACCTTGCCGTGAGCGTGACCGTCCTGTCCGTGGCGGTGGCTGGGTGCGGCGGTGGCCACGCCGGCGAGCGCGCAGGTCATGGCGATGGTGGACAGGGCGGCGATGGTCTTGTGCATGCCGGGTGCACGTGCGGCTCGCCGGCCGGGTTCGGGCCGCGCCCGAACTCTCATCAAACCCTCATCCCGCGGTTGCGCCGCAGGTCAGCCGAGCGGCTCCCGCGAGATCGGGCAGCTCATGCAGCGCGGCCCACCACGGCCCGACCCGAGCTCGGAGCCGGCGATCCGGACCACCTCGATGCCGGCGTCCTCGAGGCGGGCGTTGGTCTCGTCGTTGCGCTCGTAGGCGACGGCGACCCGCGGTGCCAGGGCGAGGGTGTTGTTGCCGTCGTCCCACTGCTCGCGCTCGGCGGTGACCGGGTCGAGGCCGGTGTCGATGTGGTGCAGGGTGTCGATGCTCATCGCCTTGGCCGCTGCCACCAGGAACGGCTCGGCCTCGGAGACGTCGAGGACGAGGTCGCCCTCCGGCTCCGCGTCACCGTTCGGCTTGACGGTGTAGGCGACCAGGGAGTCGGCCATGTTGGGGTAGACGACCATCTTGTCGACGTCGACGAGCGTGCAGATGGTGTCGAGGTGCATGGTTGCCCGCTCCTGGGCGATCGGCACCGCGAGCACGGTGTGCGCCAGCCCGGCCCGGAAGCACTGCCGGGCCAGCCGCTCGGCGCCCGCGGGCGTCGTGCGCTCGCCGCAGCCGACCGCGATGACGCCGGGTGCCAGCAGCAGCACGTCACCGCCCTCGACGTGCTCGAGGTGGGCGCCGTGCATCCGCGGGGTGCCGGCGAACCGCGGGTGCCGGCTGTAGATCAGCTCGGTCAGCTCGGTCTCGCGCTTGCGCGCGGGCATGGCCAGGGAGGTGATCGCGACCCGGTCGCGCACCCATACCGACGAGTCGCGGGTGAACAGCAGGTTGGGCAGCGGGTCGATGAGGAAGTCGTCGTGTGCCAGCAGGCTGGTCACCAGCCCGAAACCCCCGCGGACCTCGTCGTTGCGGATGCCGGCGGTGAGGTACGTCGTCAGCTCGGCGGGCGGCGCGTCCTCGAGCAGCCCCTCCAGGTAGCCGCGCATCGTGTCGCCGAGGTCGAGGTCGCGCAGCGCCTCCTCGATGGCCGCCGCCCGGGCGTCCTCCTGCTCGAGGGTCTCGGTGAGCAGGTCGGTCAGGTAGAGGACCTCGACGTCACGGCTGCGCAGCTCGGCGGCGAACGCGTCGTGCTCGTCCTGGGCGCGGCGCACCCACGGGATGCCGTCGAAGAGGAGCTTGTCGTTGTTGCGAGGCGTGAGCCGCTTCAGCTCCGGTCCCGGCCGGTGCAGCAGCACGGTCCGCAGCCGGCCGACCTCGCTGTCCGCGCCGTGGGGGGCCTGGTCGGTCATGCGCGGAACTCTAACCAGCGCCCGGCCGGCAGCCGGGCCCTCGCGGTGTGCCGGTTCAGCGGACCAGCTCCACGAAGGTCAGCGCCGCGAGCAGCAGGCAGACCGCGGCGCCGACGTAGTGCAGCACGTGCAACGAGACGAACCTCAGCAGCGTGCGGCCGGCCACCACGGCGAGCCCACTGACCACCATCAGCGCGGCGAGGGCGCCGATGAAGACGCTCACCGGCGCTTCGTACTTGGCCACCAGGGAGATCGTCAGGAGCTGCGAGAGGTCGCCCCACTCGGCGGCGAAGAGGACCAGGAACGACGCCAGCACCGCCCGCCAGCCGGTGGCTGCCTTGGCGGCCTCGGCGTACTCCTCGCCGGAGTCCTGCTGGTGGCTGCGCCCCTCGCGGATGAGGATCACCGCCCCGGCCAGGAACATGACCAGCACGACCGTCCGCACCAGGGTCTCGGGCAGGAACGACGCCGCGTGGCCGAGCAGGACCGCCACCGTGGTCTGGACGGCGAAGGCAGCGCTCACTCCGAGCCAGACCAGGATCGGGCGGTACTTCGTGGCCAGCACCAAGGTGGCGAGGAAGGTCTTGTCGGGCAGCTCGACGACGAAGATCGCACCGAAGGTGAGCACGAGGGCGGTGACGTCCATGGTCAGGAAAGCCTCGCACCGACCTCCGCCTGGCTCTCGAGCAGGTGGAGCCGGAGCTCGTGCCGCGCGGTCTCGAGGTCGCGCCGACGGAGCTCCCGCGCGATCCGCACGTGGGCACGGTGCATCTCGGCGGGATCCTCGTGCCGGGTCAGCACCCAGCGCATCCGGCCTGCGACCGGCTCCATGACGGCTGCCACGACCGGGCCTGCCAGCTCGGCCAGGACCACGTGGAACTCGGCGTTCCTCACCCGCGCCTCGTCGGCGGTGCCGCGCCGCAGAGCGTCCCGGGCGCGGCCCAGCACGTCGTCGAGCCGGTCGAGGTCGACCTCGCTCGCGTGGGAGATGATCCGCTCGCAGATGAGGTCCTCGAGCGCGCCGCGGACGTCGAAGAGAGCGTCGACATCGTCCCGGTCGAGGCCGCGCACCACCATGCCGCGGGTGGCCCGCTCCTCGGCCAGCCCCTCGTGGACCAGCTCTCGCAGTGCCTCGCGCACCGGGATGCGGGAGACGCCGAGCCGCTCGGCCAGCCGGCGCTCGACCAACCGGTCGCCGGGTCGGAGGTCGCCGGTGAGCACCAGGTCCCGGATCCGGTCGCGGACGCTCTGGTCTGCCATTTTGGTCGACCACCTTCTTGGTATACCTTTTGGCATACCAGTTTGGTATACCAAGAATGAGC
>NZ_DASUFR010000109.1:0-3606 GCF_036274455.1 Nocardioides sp.
GGTGGCCGGCTCACTCTCGTCCGCACAGGCCCACGGCATCCGTTCCGGTCATCACGCCGGGAACCCGATGGGTCACTACAAGAACATCGTCGTGATCTACCAGGAGAACCACAGCTTCGACAACATGTACGGGCTGTGGGGCAAGGTCGGCCACGACAAGGTCAACGGGCTGCCGAAGGCCGTGGCCGGCACGACGCAGGTCGACCAGTTCGGCAACCCGATCGGCTGCCTCTTCCAGAACGACGCCAACCTGGTGACCACCACGACCAAGGTCAAGTGGCTCGACGGGTCCATGCACGACGGTCTGCAGAGCGTCCGCTGTTCGGGCACGACACCCAACGGCGCCGCCTTCGACAGCCACTTCGCGACGAGCCACCCGTACTCGATCAACGACTACATCGAGCCGGAGGACACGACGTGCGCGCCACCCGACAAGGCGTTCGTCAACGCCAACGGTGTGGTGAAGACCGATCCGCAGGGGCGGCCCGGCGGCTGCACCCGCGACATCGTGCACCGCTTCTACCAGGAGCAGTACCAGCTCGACCACGGCAAGCAGGACCGCTACGTCATCGGCAGTGACGCGACCGGGCTGACCCAGGGCCACTACGACACCACCCGGCTGCCGATCTATGAGTACCTGCACGGCAGGCACGCACCGGACTACGTGATCGCGGACAGCTTCTTCCAGAGTGCGTTCGGCGGCTCCTTCCTCAACCACCAGTGGCTGATCGCAGCCCGGACGCCGGTCTGGGACATCACCCAGATGCCGCTACCGGCGGGCAAGAACAGCGTGCTCGACGCAGCGGGCTTCCCGAACAAGGGCTACCCGCTCTACAAGCCGGACCCGGCGGTCGCCTACAACGACGGCCCGCTCACCCAGAGCTGTGGCCTGCCGACGACGGTGGCCGGACTGGCCTGCGGCAACTACGCGGTCAACACCATGCAGCCCTCCTGGCCGCCGTCGGCGGGTGGCGCGAACATCCTGCCGGGGATCAACGACGTCGACCCGACCAAGCCGTTCTACCAGCTCAACATCGGCGACGAGCTCTCGGCGAAGGGCGTCTCCTGGAGCTGGTACTCCGGCGGCTGGAACGACGCGGCGGCCGGGCACCCCGACCCGCTGTTCCAGTACCACCACCAGCCGTTCAACTACTTCATGAACTACGCCCCGGGCATGCCGGGGCGCGACCACCTCAAGGACGAGGACGAGTTCGTCGCCTCGGCCAGGAACGGCACGCTTCCGGCGGTCTCCTTCGTGAAGCCGCTCGGCGAGGAGAACGAGCACCCGGGCTACGCGAGCGCCGACCACGGATCGATGCACGTCGTCGACCTGATCAAGGCGATCCTCGGCGGGCCGCAGGGCAAGGACACGCTGATCGTGGTGACCTACGACGAGTTCGGCGGGCAGTGGGACCACGTCTCCCCGCCCGGCCAGGGTGCCCACGCCGCTCCCGGGCCGTACGACGAGATGGGGCCCAGCACCCGCATCCCGGCCCTGATCATCGGCGGGAGGTTCGAGAGGTCTGGCGTCGACCACCAATCGCACGACACCACCTCGATCCTGGCCACCATCGAGCGCGCCTTCGGCCTGCAGCCGCTCACCACCCGTGATGCCCGGGTGAGCGACCTGGGCAGTGCGGTGCGGATCGGACAGGGGGACTAGCAGACTCGCCGCCGAACAGGACGTATCAGAGCGGCCTGCACCGGCTCCTACGGTGCATGGACCCCGCATCCTCGATCCCCAGCACCGCCGACACGGGTCGCCCGCGGACTCCTGCCACCACGCCGGCAGGACGCGCGGACCGCAGGCAGATCGTGATCGCCCGGGCCCGCCGGGCCGCGCGGCAGCGCCAGCGCACCCGCATCCTGGCGCGGCGCACGGGCTGAGCCCGGCTCCGCGAGGTCCCGGGCCGATCCGGGTCGGCCGCGCTTCAGGGGCCGGTGTTCAATGGCTCCGTGCTGAACAGTCGCGTGCGGCCGCTGCGTGCCCTCCTCGTCCTTCCCCTCGCCCTGCTGGCGGGCTGTGGCATCGCGGGCGCCCAGTTCCACCCCGGGGTCGCGGCCCAGGTCGGTGACCAGACCATCACCACCCGCCACGTCGACAAGGTGACCGACGACTACTGCTCGGCGGTCGAGGAGGTCAGCAAGGGCCAGGAGCAGGCCGCCGGCGGCGCCACCCCGATGCGCCTGCTCACCCACACCTTCACCACCGACCTGATCCAGCGCGCGGCCGCCGAGCAGCTCGCCGAGGAGTGGGACGTGACGCCGAGCCCGACCTACCACAGCGGTCTCGCGCAGCTCGAGCCGCAGCTGAGCAAGCTGAGCGAGGACCAGAAGGACGCCGTCCGCGAGGTCATCGGCGCCCGCTCCTACCTCGAGGACGTGCTCACCCAGGTCGGCGGGGCCTCGCTCGAGAAGCAGGGCACCACCGGCGCGAGCACCGACGACCAGTACGCCGAGGGGCAGAAGCTGCTCGCGAAGTGGATGAGCGACCACGACGTCGAGGTCAACCCGAAGTACTCCATCGACCCCGGCAGCGACGGACCGGCCGACACCGACGTCTCCTACGCGCTCGGCAAGACCGCCAAGGCAGGCCTCACCTCGCAGCCGGACGCGAGCTACACCGACGCGCTGCCCGGCAACCAGGTCTGCCTCGACGACTGACCCGGCCATGACACCCGCGTCCGGCGAGTCGCTGCTGGAGTTCCTGGCGGTGATGCGCCGTCTCCGGGCTGAGTGTCCCTGGAAGCGGGAGCAGACGCACCGGTCCCTGGCGCGCTATCTCCTCGAGGAGACCCACGAGACCCTCGAGGCGATCGACACCGGCGACCTCGAGCACCTGCGCGAGGAGCTCGGCGACCTGCTGCTCCAGGTCTACTTCCACGCCGTGGTCGCGGAGGAGGAGGGCGCATTCACCATCGACGACGTGGCCCGCGGCATCACCGAGAAGATGTACCGCCGCAACCCGCACGTGTTCGGACCGCCGGCCGGCGACCACCCCCAGGACGCCGCCGCGGTCAACGAGGTGTGGCAGGCGATCAAGCAGAGCGACAAGCCGCGCACCTCGCTCACCGACGGCCTGCCCGAGACGCTGCCGGCGCTGCTGTACGCCGCGAAGGTGCTGGAGCGCGGCGGCTCGGCACCCGAGGAGCCGGCCGACCTCGGCGAGCGGGTGCTGGCCCTGGTCCAAGAGGCGGTCGACGACGGCATCGACCCGGAGCAGGCGCTCCGCGACGCCGTACGCCGCCTCGGCTGACCACCCTCCGAGACCGAGGGCTCTGCGCCACTAGGCTGGCGGGCGCACTCTGCCCCCTACTTCCCCGACCCAGGAGCACCCCCGTGGCATCCATCGAAGCTGTCGGCGCGCGCGAGATCCTCGACTCCCGCGGCAACCCCACCGTCGAGGTCGAGGTGCTCCTCGCCGACGGGACGTTCGCCCGCGCGGCCGTACCCAGCGGCGCCTCCACCGGTGCCTTCGAGGCGGTGGAGCTGCGCGACGGCGGCGACCGCTACCTCGGCAAGGGCGTCCAGAAGGCGGTCGACGCGGTCATCCAGACCCTCGGCCCCGCGGTCGAGGGGCTCGACGCCGACGACCAGCGGACCCTC
>NZ_DASUFR010000110.1:0-4096 GCF_036274455.1 Nocardioides sp.
GGGCGATGTCGCGGTCGGAGAGCCACGGGGTCACCACGGCCTCGGTCATCATGCCGACCAGCAGGATGCCCTGGCCGGTCAGCGTGCCGACCAGGTTGAAGAAGCCGTCGAGCAGGTTGCCCCGGAACACGTCGCCGGTCATGTGCTTGGTCGGTGGCATCCACTTCAGCGGCGCGTCCGGGAACAGCTCCCGGACCAGCAGCGCGTGGGCCAGCTCGAGCCGGAACGAGTCGGGCAGGTCCGGGTTGATCTCGAAGGCGTGCCCGAGCCCGAGCTGCGCGTCGGGCAGCCCGGCCTCGTGCGCGAAGAACTCGTTGAGCAGCGGGCTGGTGGTGACCGTGTGCGCCGCCTCGACCGCGTCGGCCGTGGTGAGGTAGTTGTCCTCGCCGGTGTTGATGATGATCCCGGCGCGGGCGTGCACCTGCCGGCTGAACCGCTGGTCGACGAAGGTCCGGATCGGGTTGATGTCGCGGAAGAGGATCCCGTACATCGAGTCGTTGAGCATCATGTCCAGCCGCTCGAGGCCGGCCAGCGTGGCGATCTCCGGCATGCACAGCCCGGAGGCGTAGTTCGTCAGCCGCACGTAGCGGCCGAGCTCGGCGCTCGACTCGTCGAGCGCGGCCCGCATCAGCCGGAAGTTCTCCTGGGTGGCGTAGGTGCCGGCGAACCCCTCGCGGGTGGCGCCCTCGGGCACGTAGTCGAGCAGGCTCTGCCCGGTCGACCGGATCACCGCGATCACGTCGGCTCCCTCGCGAGCCGCCTGCTGGGCCTGCGGGATGTCCTCCATGATGTCGCCGGTCGCGACGATGAGGTAGATCCAGGGTTTGCGCGGGGCGTCGCCGTGCTTCTTGATCATCCGCTCGCGCTCGCGACGGCGGGCGTCGATGCGCTTCAGCCCGGTGCCCACCTGCTTGCGGGCGGCAGCCCGGGCCCGCACCGCGTCGCGGCCGTCGGGGACCCGGAAGGTCACCGAGCCGGCACCTGCCTTCTGCGCGAGGACGGCGAGGTCCTCCGCCTCGTGGCGGACGAGCGCGTCCCACACCGGCAGCGCGACTCCGTGCTCGAGACCGACGTCCGCGCGTACGGCGTCCAGGAGCCGGTTGACCCACGGCACCCCGTCGCTGTCGGCGCCCGCGAGCCCGGCCATGCGCAGGGTGGCCCGCTCGACGCTCATGGTCGTGTGCTTCTTGGCCAGGTCGACGATCGGCCGACCGGCCTTGCGGGCCAGCGACCTCGCCTTGCGGACGGTGACCGGGTCGAGGTCGAGCTTGCCCCGCTGCTTCCTCGGTGCGCGGCCGCTCACGAGTGCGCCTCCAGCCGGCGCTCGAACAGGCTCCGGACGCCCGGCTGGTCGCGGAGCAGCTGCATCGCGTAGTCGGCGTGGCCGGGGACGTAGCCGTTGCCGACCAGCATCGTGACGTCGGCGGCCAGCCCCTCGGCGCCGAGTGCCGCCGCCGAGAACGACGTGGCCATCGAGAAGAAGATGACCGTCCCCCTCGCGGAGGTGGCCAGGATCGCGCCACCCTCACAGCCGGGCACGTCGACGCAGACGACGGTCACCTCGGCGGTCCCGGCGGCGGCGGAGGTGACGGCGTCGCGCAGGGCGATCGGGTCGCGGGCGTCCGCGACCACCACGACGTCAGCCAGTCCGGATTCGCGGAGCAGCTCCGCCTCGGCGTCGGTGGGCACGACTCCGACGGTACGGCGCGCGCCTGCATCCCGCGCGGCGGCCAGGCTGAGCGAACCGGACTTGCCGGCTCCGCCGATGACCGTGACCACGGGTGCGTCGTACCCGGCCACGACGCGCTTGGTGAGCGCCGGGGCGCCGCAGACGTCCATCACGGCCAGGCTGAGGTCCGCGGGCAGGTCGTCGGGGATGCGGGCCGCGATCGAGCGTCCGAAGAGGATCGCGTAGCCGTCGCACGGCACCTGCTCCGAGCGGCCGTCCCAGCGGGCCAGCCCGTCCTCGATGACCAGCGGTGTGAGGGTGAGCGACACCAGCGTGGCGACCCGGTCCCCCACCTCGAGCCCGAGGGTCGACTCCGGACCGACCTCCTCGACGGTCCCGACCAGCATGCCGCCCGACCCGGTCTCGGGGTTCTGCATCTTGCCCCGCTCGGCGACGATCTCCAGCACCGCGCGGCGTACGCCGTCGCCGTCGGTCTCCCCGTCAACCCCCTTCCCCAGGACACTGTGCGCGCGCTCCAGCTGCCGGAACGACGCCGCGTCGAGGTTGAGTCGCTCGACCCGGACCCGGACCTCGTCTGGCCACAGCTCCTGGCGGGTGTTGAGCCGCTGCGCCGCCTGCGGCAGCACCACGCGGTCGTCGAGCACCCGGTGCAGCCCGGTCGGATCGCTGGCGCGCACGAACAACTCCTCAGTAACTTAGGGACTCTGCAGGCATATTGGCAGGATGATTTGCGGCGCGGCTTTGGACAGGCCGCAGATCGTCCACCTACAGTTGCACAGTGACCATTGAAACGTCCATCGGGCTCGAGACCGGTCAGCCCTACCCCTACCAGCGCGTCGAGCTGGTGGAGCCGGACTGGACCCGCTTCCCCGGGTGGAAGGACGTCACCGAGGCCGACTGGCGCTCGGTGCAGTGGCAGCGGGCGCACTGCGTCAAGAACGTCAAGCAGCTCCGCGAGCTCATGGGCGACCTGCTCGACGACCGGTTCTACGCCGACCTCGAGCGCGACCAGGCCGAGCGGGCGACGATGTCGATGCTCGTGCCGCCGCAGATGATGAACACGATGGTCCCCCAGGCGGTGCCCGCCGGCGCCGGCTCCCTGACCGACGCCTTCTATGCCGACCCGGTCCGGCACTACATGATCCCCGTCTTCTCCGACCGGCGTACCGACTGGCCGTCCCACCCGCACGCGACCCGGGACTCGCTGCATGAGCACGACATGTGGGTGGCCGAGGGGCTCACCCACCGCTACCCGACCAAGGTGCTGGCCGAGCTGCTGCCCACGTGCCCGCAGTATTGCGGCCACTGCACCCGCATGGACCTGGTCGGCAACTCGACCGCGGTCATCGACAAGCTCAAGTTCGTCGGCAAGCCCAACGACCGGCTCGGCGACATGCTCGACTACCTGCGCCGTACGCCCGCCGTGCGTGACGTGGTCGTCTCCGGCGGCGACGTGGCGAACATGCCCTGGCCGCGGCTCGAGGCGTTCCTCACCGAGCTGCTCGAGATCGAGAACATTCGGGACATCCGGCTGGCCACCAAGGCGCTGATGGCGCTCCCGCAGCACTGGCTCCAGCCAGACGTCGTCGAGGGCATGGCCCGCATCGGCGCCACCGCCCGCGCCCGTGGCGTGTCAGTCGCGATCCACACCCACGTCAACCATGCCAACTCGGTGACCCCACTGGTCGCCGAGGCGACCCGCGCGATGCTCGATACCGGCATCCGCGACGTGCGCAACCAGGGCGTGATCCTCAACGGGGTCAACGCCGACCCGCACGCGCTGCTCGACCTGTGCTTCCGGCTGCTCGATGGCGCGCAGATCATGCCCTACTACTTCTACATGTGCGACATGATCCCGTTCTCGGAGCACTGGCGGGTCTCGGTCGCCGACGCGCAGCGGCTGCAGCACTCGATCATGGGCTACCTGCCCGGCTTCGCGACGCCGCGGATCGTCTGCGACGTGCCGTTCGTCGGCAAGCGGTGGATCCACCAGCTCTCGTCCTACGACATCGAGCGTGGCATCTCCTACTGGACCAAGAACTACCGCACCTCGATCGAGGCCCAGGACCCCGTGGCGCTCAACCGCACCTATGAGTACTACGACCCGATCCACACCCTGCCCGCCGAGGGCCAGGCGTGGTGGGCCGAGCACGGCTCGCTCGACGAGACCGCGCTCCGGGCGGCCGAGATGGCCGAGGCGTCACGGCGTACGGCGGCACTGCAGGCGTACTGAGCTACCCGTCTCGCGGAATAGCCCGTTCGGGCCGTATCCGGCGGGCCGGGACCTCTCTAGGTTCGCAAGGGACCCTTGGGTGGTGCTCGAGGCCGCCCCCTTTCGCTGGGAGCTCAGCAATGAACCAGAAGTCCCTCGTCCGACGTCTCGTCGGCATCGCCGGTGCGGGTGCC
>NZ_DASUFR010000111.1:0-6818 GCF_036274455.1 Nocardioides sp.
GGCCGATGAACTCCGGGATGAGACCGAACTTGACCAGGTCCTCCGGCCGGACGTCGTGGAACGGGTCGTCCGAGGGGTCCTTGCGACTCTCGAGGTCGTTGTTGAAGCCGAGCGGACGCTTGCCGACCCGCTGCTCGATGATCTGCTCGAGGCCGGCGAAGGCACCACCCACGATGAAGAGGATGTTGGTGGTGTCGATCTGGATGAACTCCTGGTGGGGGTGCTTGCGGCCGCCCTGCGGCGGGACGCTGGCGGTCGTGCCCTCGAGGATCTTCAGCAGCGCCTGCTGCACGCCCTCGCCGGAGACGTCACGGGTGATCGACGGGTTCTCGCTCTTGCGGGCGATCTTGTCGACCTCGTCGATGTAGATGATGCCCGTCTCGGCCTTCTTGACGTCGTAGTCGGCGGCCTGGATGAGCTTGAGGAGGATGTTCTCCACGTCCTCGCCGACGTAGCCGGCCTCGGTGAGGGCGGTGGCGTCGGCGATCGCGAACGGCACGTTGAGCATCCGGGCCAGTGTCTGGGCGAGGTAGGTCTTGCCGCAGCCGGTGGGGCCGATCACGAGGATGTTGGACTTCGCGACCTCGACGACCTCCTCCTTGCTGTGCCGCCCGGAGCTGGGCTGGAGGCCGGCCTGGACCCGCTTGTAGTGGTTGTAGACCGCGACGGCGAGCGACTTCTTCGCCTGCTCCTGGCCGATGACGTAGGAGTTGAGGAACTCGAAGATCTCCTTGGGCTTGGGCAGCTCGTCGAGGCTGACCTCGGTGCCCTCGCTGAGCTCCTCTTCGATGATCTCGTTGCAGAGGTCGATGCACTCGTCGCAGATGTAGACGCCGGGGCCCGCGATGAGCTTCTTGACCTGCTTCTGGCTCTTGCCGCAGAAGGAACACTTCAACAGGTCGCCACCGTCACCGATGCGTGCCACGGCGTTCCTCCTCCTCCACTGTGACCATCATCCCCAGTGCGTCCCGAACGGTACCCCGTCCCTCTCCCATTCGGGGGCGGGACACGGTGGGTGTGTCAGCCGGCGGTGAGCGCCGGCGTCCCCTTGAGCGACTCGAGCACGGCGTCGATCAGGCCGTACTCGACCGCGCCCTCGGCGGTGAGGATCTTGTCGCGCTCGATGTCGCGGCTGACCTCCTCCACCGACTTGCCGGAGTGGTCGCTGATCATCTTCTCGAGCAGCTCCCGCATCCGCAGGATCTCGTTGGCCTGGATCTCGATGTCCGAGGTCTGGCCGAAGGTGCCCTCGGTGTAGGGCTGGTGGATCAGGATCCGGCTGTTCGGCAGCGCCAGCCGCTTGCCGGGCGTGCCGGCCGCGAGCAGGATCGCCGCCGCGGAGGCCGCCTGCCCGATGCACACGGTCTGTACGTCGGGCCGGATGAACTTCATCGTGTCGTAGATCGCGGTGAGCGCGGTGAACGAGCCGCCGGGTGAGTTGATGTAGATGCTGATGTCCTGGTCGGGGTTCATCGACTGCAGGCACAACAGCTGGGCGATCACCGCGTTGGCGACGTCGTCGGAGATCGGGGTGCCGAGGTAGATGATGCGGTCCTCGAACAGCTTCGCGTAGGGGTCGATGCGGCGGAAGCCGTACGACGTCCGCTCCTCCCACTGGGGGATGTAGTAGTTCATCGACGGGCTCAGGTCGGGCGCGGCCGGGTTGGTCGTCATGAGAGTCCTCAGTTCTTCTGCCGCGCGGGGCGGCCGTCGTCGGCGGCTTCGCGGGCGCTGGTGATGACCTGGTCGACCAGGCCGTAGTCCTTGGCCTGGTCGGCGGTGAACCACCGGTCGCGGTCGGCGTCCTGCTCGATCTGCTCGACCGACTGGCCGGTGTGCTTGGCGATCAGCTCCAGCAGGACCTTCTTGATGTGCAACGACTGCTGGGCCTGGATCTTGATGTCGGACGCGGAGCCGCCCATGCCGGAGGACGGCTGGTGCATCATGATCCGCGAGTGCGGCAGTGCGTAGCGCTTGCCCTTGGCGCCGGCACAGAGCAGGAACTGGCCCATCGAGGCAGCCAGCCCCATGCCGACGGTCGCCACGTCGTTGGGGATGTAGTTCATGGTGTCGTAGATCGCCATGCCGGCGTCCACCGAGCCCCCGGGGCTGTTGATGTGGAGGAAGATGTCCGCCTCGGGGTCCTCGGCCGACAGCAGCAGCAGCTGGGCGCAGATCGCGTTGGCGTTCTGGTCGCGGACCTCCGACCCGAGGAACACGATGCGCTCGCGCAGCAGGCGCTGGTAGATGTGGTCGTCGAGGACGGCGATCCCGGCGCCGCCGCCGGCCGCCGGGCCGGAAGTCTGAGCAGTCACGTGGCCGACCTTAGCCGGGGCCGAGGGCAGTTCCACGGTGTGTTCCCCGATGTTCGCTCAGGGCAGATGAAAGCCGGGCCGGGGGACGCTCAGTGGCCCTCGACGGCCTGCTTGAGGCGGGCGACCGACCGGGCCATGCCCTCCTCGAGCTCGTCGGCGTGCTCGGCGATACCGCCGAGGAAGACCCGGGCGAAGGCGACGCTGAGCGTCGTGACCCGCTCCGGGACCGGTCGCCGGTGCACCACGCGGGTGCCCTCTCCCTCCGGGATCAGCTCCCAAACCCACCGCGCGCCGCTGGTCCGGGTGTCCCAGACGACCGTGCGGGCGGCCTTGACGTCGGTGACCACGCTGCGGGTCGGCCAGAACACGCCCTTGCGCCGGTTGATGCCGAGGTACCACTGCCCCGGCCGCAGCCCACCGCGCCTCAGCGGGATCATCCCGACCAGCTCGGGCGAGAGCTCGGGCATCCGGCGTACATCCCTGAGGACCTTCCACACCGCCTGCGGAGGCGCGGCGATCATGGTCTCCGCCCGCAGCTCGCGATCGGCCGCCCCGTGCGGCGCTGCCTTGGTCACGGGCAGCAGTCTGGCAGCGGATCCTGCTCCCGGCGTAGGGTCGGCGCCGCCACCTCGGGGTGAGTCTGGTCCGATCATGGGGGTTCGAGACATGTACCGACAGCTCGCACGCGTGGCCGCCGCCGGGCTCCTTGCCGGCGCGATCGGCCTCGGGCCGGGTGGCGCGCCGACGTACGCCGACGCGGCGTGCGACCAGGCGACCGCGGCCTACCAGGGCGCCCACCGCGACTTCGTCGCGGCCAAGCACAAGCTGGCCAGGGCCAAGCGGCAGCTGCACCACGCGCATGCGCACGGCACCGCGGCGCAGTTCCAGCACGCCAAGAACAAGGTGAAGCGGGTCAGGGCCAAGGTCCATGAGGCCAGGGCGGCGATGCAGGAGGCCCAGGCCGCCCAGGCCGCGGCCTGCCAGGGACTGCTCCCTCGGGCTTAGCCCTGGTCCTCGCCGGTGTCCTCGCCGGTGTCCTCGCCGGTGTCCTCGGCGGGTGCATCCGAAGCTGCTTCGGCGGCCTCGTCCTCGGGCTCACCGATGGTGCCGTCCGGGCGCAGGTTCTTCAGCTCGACGGAGTTGCCGGACTCGTCGGTCACCGTGGCCGACTCGACGATCTGGGCCAGCGCCTTGCCGCGCAGGATCTCCTGCACCAGCTCGGGGATGTGGTTGTGCTCGAACATGTGGTTCGCGAACTCCTGCGGGTCCTGGCCGGACTGCTGGGCCCGCCGGACCAGGTGCTGGGAGAGCTCGTTCTGGTCGACGCCGAACTCCTCCTTCTTGGCGATCGCGTCGAGCACGAACTGCGCGGCCACGGCGTCGCGGACCCGGCGCTCGAGGTCGGCCTCGAACTCCTCCTGGGTCTGGCCCTGCTCCTCGAGGTAGGCCTCCATCGACATGCCCGAGTAGACGAGCTGCTGCTCGATCGACTCGCGGCGCGCGTTGAGCTCGTCGGTGACCAGGGCCTCCGGCAGTGGGACCTCGATCTTGTCGAGCAGGGCCTCGAGCACGGCGTCGCGGGCGGTCGCGGCCTGCTCGAGCCGCTTCCCGCGGCCGAGCCGCTCGCGGACGTCGTCGGTCAGCTCGGCGACGGTGTCGAACTCCGACGCCTCCTGCGCGAACTCGTCGTCGAGGTCGGGAAGCTCCTGCTCCTGGACCTGGGTGACCTTCACCAGCACGTCCACGGCCTGGCCGACGAGGTCGCCACCGACCAGCTCGGTCTGGAAGGTCTTCTCCTCGCCGGCAGCCATCCCGACCAGTGCCTCGTCGAGGCCGTCGATCATGCCGCCACGGCCGACCTGGTAGCTCATCCCGGTCAGCTCGGCGCCCTCCACGACCTCACTGTCCTTGGTGGCGGTGAGGTCGATGACCACGAAGTCGCCCTCGGCGGCCGGGCGCTCGACGTCGGACAGGGTCGCGAACCGCTCGCGCAGCGCCTGCAGCTGCTCCTCGACGTCGGAGTCCGACACCGAGACGTCGTCGACGGTCGCCGAGAGGTCGTCGTACGACGGCAGGCTGATCTCCGGCTTCACGTCGACCTCGGCGGTGAACTCCAGCCCGTCCTCGCCGTGCCTGGTCACCTCGATCTCCGGCTGGGCCAGCGGCTCGAGGGAGTTGCTCTGGAGGGCCTCGATGTACTTCTGCGGCAGGACCTCGTTGATGGCCTGGTCGAGGACCGCCTCGCGGCCGACCTGGCGGTCGATGACCGCCGGCGGGACCTTGCCGCGCCGGAAGCCCGGCACGTTGATCTGCTTGGCGATCTGCTTGTACGCCGCGTCGAGGCTCGGCTTGAGCTCCTCGAAGGGCACCTCGACTGTCAGCTTGGCCCGGGTCGGGCTCAAGGTCTCGACGGCGCTCTTCAACTGCTTCTCCTTCTGTGGTCCCGCGAGTTGGTCAGTCGGGGCGACAGGACTCGAACCTGCGGTCTCCTGCTCCCAAAGCAGGCGCGCTAGCCACTACGCTACGCCCCGCCAAGCAGGCCGCCGGACCGCGTGGAGCGGCACGGAAACGCTGCTTGGAGCGGATGACGGGAATCGAACCCGCGTAGCCAGTTTGGAAGACTGGGGCTCTACCATTGAGCTACATCCGCGCGTCCCGGATCGTCGGCACGACGAGGTGCCCGGGACCTGGGAAATCTACCGTCCGCGGCCTCAGCTCCGCGAAACGACGACCATCGCCCGGTCGTCGTCGCGGGACCCGAGTGCGTCGACCAGCCGCCGGGCAGCGCCCTCGAGGCTGCCGCGCATGAGGTGCTCGGCCTCCCCCAGCATCCGGTCGATGCCGAGGTCGATGTCGCGCCTCGGCTCCTCGACCATGCCGTCGGTGTAGAGCAGCAGCGCGTCCTGGTGGGTGAGCCGGCCGAGTGCCGGGTGGAACACGGCGTCGCGGATCAGCCCCAGGATCGGGCCCTCGCTGGGCAGCACGCTCCACCTGCCGGTGCCGGCCTGGCGCAGGGCGGCGGGCGGGTGGCCGGCGGTCCGGACCTCGAAGCCGCCGGTGCGCAGGTCCAGTGAGAGGTGCACCGCGGTCGCGAACCCCTCCTCCCACTGCTGGTGCAGGAGGTAGTCGTTGGCGGCGGAGAGGAACTGGTCGGGCGGCAGGGCGGCGAGCAGGCCGCCGAAGGCGCCGGAGAGCAGCAGCGCCCGGGTGCCGGCCTCCTCGCCCTTGCCGGACACGTCCACCACGGCCAGCTCGAGCCGGGTGCTCGTGGCGAGGGTGGCGACGACGAAGTCGCCGGCGAACGGCGACCCGCCGGCCGAGCGCAGCGCGGACTCCGCGCGCCAGCCGGGTGGGAGCTCCGGGATCCCGCCCTGCTGGAGGATCCGGTCGCGCAGGTCGACGAACATCGACTCGCCCATCGTGCCCGCCACGCCGAGGCGAGAGCGCCGCAGCGAGGCCGCGAGCACGATGAGGCACATCAGCACCATGATCCCGATGGCGCCGTAGGTCCTCCCGCTCACCTCGGTCTGCAGGGCCAGCGCGATCATCAGCATGACGAACAGGTAGACCACGAACCACGGCAGGTGTCGCGGGTTGAGGAGCAGGCTGGCGAGCAGCAGCGGCACCATCAGGCTGATGAGCGGCACGCTCGCCGGCCAGATCGCGATCCCCACCACGATCGCGAGCGAGAGGGCCAACAGGAGGATGAACACCTTGGCGTCCTGGTAGGCACCCCGGCGCCGGAACCGGTGCAGAAGGCTGCGCGACATCGGCTCGGAGTTGCTGCGCGCGCGCGACGACCCGACGTCGGTAGTCATCGGGCGCCTCCAGGTCGTCGGGCCGGTGGTCCGGCTGCGCTCACTGTAGGGCTCTCGACCGGAAGCGGGGTTGGCACTTCGGACACCAGTAGAGGCGGCGGCCCTGCAGGTCGCGGACCCGGACCCGGGTGCCACAGCGGCGACAAGGCTCGCCGGCCCGGCGATAGACGTAGGACACGCGCGCGGTGTCGTCGTTCCGCTCCGCCCCGGTGAGGTCCTCGCTGCGCACCGTGCGGATCACGCCGGTCCGCACGCCGTCCGCCATCAGGGCCACCAGGTCCTCCCACATCGCGTGCCAGCGGTTGGGACCAAGACTGGTACCCGGCCGGAATGGGTCCACACGATGCCGGTGGAGCAGCTCGGCGCGATAGACGTTGCCGATCCCTGCGACGACGCCCTGGTTCATCAGCAGGCCGGCGATCGGCGCCCGGCTGCGCCGGATCCGCTGCCAGGCGCGGTCGGGGTCCGCGTCCGGCCGGAGCGGATCGGGCCCGAGCCGCGCGACCAGCGCGTCGCGCTGCTCGGGCGTGTGGAGCTCGCAGGCGGTGGCGCCGCGCAGGTCGGCGTACACGTTCGAGGCTCGCACCTCGGAGCGGGCGCGCAGGTCGGCGCCGTCCGCGCGCACCAGGCGCAGCCGGACCTGGCCGACCGGGGGCGGCACCGCCGCTGCGCCCTCGAGCAGGTC
>NZ_DASUFR010000112.1:0-35961 GCF_036274455.1 Nocardioides sp.
CACCACTGTGACCCGACACCCGCCCGACGACAGCCCCCAGCAATCTTTTTCTACCCAGGTGCGGCGAAGCCGCCGAGAAGCTCAGCCACCGACAGGCCAGCAGATGCCAACGCTGCGGAGATCTCGACAGGCTCGACCAGCGGCAGCGGTCAGCCGGCGTCAGCGCTGACCAGGCCGGCGTACCAGCCCGCGACGGTGGCCGGGTCCTTGTCCAGCGCGGCCGCGTGGATGGTCACCTCGGTCATCGCGACGCCGGGCGCGAGCGCCGGCCGCCAGCGGCCGCAGGGGGCGATCCTCTGCTTCTCCATGAACGCCACCACCCGCTCGGAGATCGTGTCAGGATCGCCGTCGGCGAACAGCAGGAAGGTGTTGGTGTGCGGCGGGTCGGGCTGGAGCCGGAACCCGCGGTCCACGAGCTCCTTCGCGAGCTCCGCCGCCCAGGCCACGGACTCGCGCACCCGGGGCAGCTCGTCGCGCAGGCCGACCAGCGCCGACAGCGCGTACGGCGTCATTGCGAACAGCGTGCCGCCCATCCGCTGGCGCCACGCCCGCAACTCAGCCGCCAAGCCCGCATCGCAGACCACGGCCGCGCCGGCCATGGCGCGCAGCCCCTTGTAGAAGGAGACGTAGACGCTGTCGAACAGGGCGGTGATCTCCGGCAGCGGCCGGTCGAAGTGAGGCTGGGACTCCCAGAGCCGGGCGCCGTCGGCGTGGAGCGGTACGCCGAGCTCGCGCGCTGCGGCGGAGAACGCCGTGAGCTCCTCCCACGACGGCAGCAGGCAGCCCGCCTCACGCAGCGGCAGCTCGAGCTGGGCCGCGGCCAGGTCGCCGACTCCGGGGATCTTCCGCAGGTGGTCGGCGGTCGCGGTCTCCCAGCCCTCGGTCAGGGGCTCGAACCGGAACCGCTGCAGCAGCCGCGGCCCGTCCGTCTCGTGGCGCAGCTGGTGGGCCAGGTCGGGGAGCGCCACCCGCCAGGACCGGCGCCGCTCGCACCAGACCCGCAGCACGGCCTGCTGGGCCATCACGCCGCTGACGAAGAACACCGCGGCGGGCTTGCCGAGCAGCTCCGCGAGGTCGGTCTCCAGCCGTCCGACCGCGCCGTCCTCGCCGTACCGGTCCCACTGGTCGATCCCGAGCTCCTCGGCGGCCGCGGCCAGGAGCGTCATCGTCTCCGCCGGCCCGCGGCGGGCGTGCCAGACCACCGTGTCGTCGCATGCCAGCGCCGCCGCCCGGAACCGCTCGTCGAGTTCGCTCACCCACCGCACGCTATCGATCTCCCGTCCCGGGGACAGGACCCGGACCGTGCCGTTCGGCCCTGTACGGGTCGGCGCGACTCGGGCACCTTGGAGGCCGTGGACGCGCACCGGGAGCATGCGCGACCCGTCGCTGTCGCGACGGGTCCGGCTGCCGTGCGCCGTGCTGCGGTCCGCGCGACGCTGGCGTGGTCCACCCGGGACACCGAGCCCTGGTGGCTGGTGGTCGGCCCCGACAGCTGCGAGCTCCACGCGGACCCCGATCGCTGGCTGCCCGCCCAGGACCCGGTCGGGCGGTCCTTGACCATGAGCATCGGGTGCGCCCTGCTCAACGCCCGCGCCTCCCTGGACGCGGACGGCGCTGCCTACCGGGTGGAGCGGCTCCCCGACCCGACCCGCCAGCACCACCTGGCCACGATCACGCTCCTCGACACCGCCGTCCCGGGGACGGCCGGGAGGGGCGGGCTGGCGGAGCTGGCCGCGGGCGGCTTCGACCGGAGCACGATCGACCCGTTCGTCGACTGGCCGCTCCAGTCGGACGAGGTCGAGCGGCTCGCGTGCGCGGTACGCGCGGAAGGCGCCGTCCTGCACCGGCTCGAGCCGGACGTCGTGGTCGTGGCGACGGCGCAGAACCGCGCCCTCGACTGGCTCACCGCGGGCGAGGCGGTCCAGAGGCTGGTCCTCGAGGCCGCCTCGCTCGGGTTCGCGGTGGGCGAGGTCGTCGGCGGCCTGGAGCTCCCGAGCGACCGGACGCTGCTGCGCGAGCGCATCGGCGGCCTGGACCATCCACAGGCGGTGCTGCGACTCGGTGCGCTGGGCGGGAGGATCCGCGGCCGGCGTAGACCACTGGCGGAGGTTCTGCACTGAACCTCACCCCGTTGGGGGACACCGACTACCATCCTTGACGTGACCGACGGGGGGTCGGTCCTGCGTTTCCCCGATGGTCCCAAGACCGCACTGGACGACATGATCGACCAGCTGGTCGAGGGGGCCGGCAGGGTGCGCAGGGCTCAAGGCAGGTTGCGGGGGCTGCTCCGCGCTACTGCCGCGGTCTCCGGCGAGCTCGACATCGACGCCGTCATGCGCAACCTGGCCGAGTCAGCGGCCAGCGTGACCGACGCGAAGCACGCGGCCGTGCTCGTGCACGGCGCCGACGGCGAACCCGTCGATGTCGTGCACACCGGGCTGGACGAGCGACTCCTGCGCGTGGTCCGGGCCGGCGACCGGGAGCTCTGGCCCGACGACCGCCTGGGCTGCTCGCTCTCGCTGGGCGACACGGCGTACGGCGAGATCTGTGTCTTCGAGAGCGGGGGCGGCGGCTTCAACCGCGAGGACGCCGAGCTGCTCCGCGCGCTCGCGACGACGGCCGCCACCGCGCTCAGCAACGCCGACCTCTACGACCAGGCTCGGCGCCAGCACGACTGGCTCCGCGCCAACACGCAGATCGTGCGGCAGATCCTGACCACGGACGGCGAGGACCCGCTCGCACTGGTGGCCCGTACGGCCGCCGAGCGCGCCGAGGCGGACCTCGTCACGGTCTCGCTCCTCACCGGGGACGGCACCGAGATCGTGGTCGAGGCAGGGGCGGGAGCCCGCGCCGAGGAGTACGTCGGAGAGCGGTTCCCGGTCGCCGGCACCCTGGCCGGCGCCGCGCTCGCCGAGGGAGCGCCGATGCCGGTCGCGGACTTCCGAGCGGTCAGCGGCGACACCCGTACGATCGCCGCCAGCTTCGACGCCGGTCCGGTGATGCTCGTGCCGCTGGTCGGCAACCACCGGACGTGGGGGCTGCTGTCGGTGGTCCGGAGCCACGGCCGGCCGGTGTTCTCGCGGGAGGACCTGGCGATGGTCGCCGACTTCGCCGACCACGCGACCCTCTCGCTCGAGCTGGCCGAGGCCCGCGACACCGAGCAGCGGATGCAGCTGATGGAGGACCGCGAGCGGATCGCGCGCGACCTGCACGACCACGTGATCCAGGAGCTGTTCGCGATCGGGCTGGGCATCGAGAGCGCCGCGGGCTGCGCCGGCGTGCCGGACGTCGTGCGCGACCGCCTGCGCGCACGGGTCGAAGACCTCGACCGCAGCATCCGCCGGGTGCGCACCAGCGTCTTCGCCCTCCGCGGAAGTCTGGACCGCACCCGCGACGAGTTGCGCAGCACCGTGCTCGACGTGGCCGCCGAGCTCACGCCGGCGCTCGGCTTCTCGCCCGCGGTGCAGTTCTCCGGCGCTCCCGGCGCCGTCGCCGACGAGCTCCTGGACGACGTGACCGCGGTGGTGCGGGAGGCACTGAGCAACGTGGCCCGCCACGCGGACGCCGACAGCGCGACCATCGAGCTGATCGCCACTCCCGACCGGCTGGCCGTGGTGGTCGCCGACGACGGCGTGGGCATCGGCGAGACCGCTCGCCGCAGCGGTACGGCCAACCTCGCGGCCCGGGCCGAACGCCGGGGCGGCACCTGCACCGTCGCCCCCGGCCCGGTCCGCGGCACGGTGGTGACCTGGGAGGTGGAGCTGTCGTGAGCGACGGCATGGACCGCGTCGTGCGGGTGTTCCTCGTCGACGACCACGCGGTGGTGCTCGACGGCCTCATCGAGCTGCTGGGTTCGGTGCCAGGGCTGGAGGTGGTGGGCTCCGCGACCACGGCGGAGCAGGCCCTGAGCCGCATCCCGGCGGCGGCGCCCGACGTGGCCGTGCTCGACGTCCAGCTGCCCGACGGCAACGGGGTGGACGTGTGCCGGGACGTGCGGGCCTCGCTCCCCGGGACCTACTGCCTGATGCTGACGTCGTACGACGACCACGACGCCGTGCTGGCCTCGGTGCTGGCCGGGGCCTCCGGCTACGTGCTCAAGCAGGTGCGCACCGCCGAGCTCGTCGACTCGATCCGCCAGGTGGCGCTCGGCCGGTCCCTGATCGACCCGGCCGTCATCGCCAGGGTCATGGACCGCGTGCGCGAGACGACGGTGCCGGACAACCGGCTCGCCGACCTCACGCCGCGCGAGCGCGAGGTGCTCGACCTGATGACCGACGGGCTGACCAACCGCCAGATCGGCGAGCAGCTCTTCCTGTCGGAGAAGACGGTCAAGAACTACGTGTCCAGCATCCTGGGCAAGCTCGGCATCGAGCGCCGCTCGCAGGCCGCGGTGCTCGGCGCGGAGGCCCGCCGCAACCGGGCCTGACCGCCGCCGCTTCTGCTACCTCGCGAGCAGGGCCAGGTAGTAGTCACCGAGGTGACCGGCACCGAGCACCGCCGTCCACGCCCCGAGGAGCATGAACGGACCGAACGGCACGGCGCTGCGACGCCCGGCCCGACCGGCCGCGATCAGCAGGAGACCGGCGACCGCACCCAGCAGGAAGCCGAGGAACGCCCCGCTCAGCAGCGTGCCCCACGAGAGGTAGGCGGTCATGGCGCCGACGACGCCGGCGAGCTTCACGTCGCCGAACCCCATCGCTCCCACCGCGACCACGGCGACCACCAGGTAGAAGGCGAAGAGGACGACCCCGCCGATCGCCGCCCGCAGCAAGGCGTGCGGGTCGCCGTCCAGCGCGAGCAGGGCGCACAGCACCGGGTAGGCCGGAAGCACGATCGAGTCCGGCAGCCGTCGCACGTCGAGGTCGATGAGCGCGAGCGCACCTGCGATGCCGGCGAACGCGAGGTAGGCCGGAAGCAGCCGGGGCTGGTCGGCGAAGCGGAGCGCGGCCAGGACGAACAGCACCGCGACCCCGGCTTCCACCAGCGGGTAGCGCGCGCTGATGGGTGAGCGGCAGTCGAAGCACCGGCCGCGCAGCACCAGCCAGCCCACGACCGGGACGTTGTGCCGCGGGCGGATCGCGGTGCCGCAGTCGGGGCAGGCCGAGGGCGGACTGACCACCGACTCCCCCCGCGGCACGCGGTGCGCGACGACGTTGAGGAACGAGCCGACCGCCGACCCGAGGACCCCGACGAGGAGTGCCAGCGAGACGACCGGGAGCTCGGCCTCGGTCACCGCGGATGGCTCCAGCTCAGGACCGAGATCTCCCGGGCGTTGCTCGGCGTCCCGCCCTCGTCGAAGATCTTCACCCTCGCCGTCAGCGCGAGCTCGCCATTGCCGGCCGTGCAGCCGCTCGCCACGCCCGCGCACAGGTAGACCCTGAGCTGGACGATCGTCGTCTCGAACCCGAAGCCCGGGGAGTTGTCGGGCAGCTCGATCACTGCCCCGGGATAGCTGAACGAACCGGTCTCGAAGACGACCAGCGACCGCGCGATCACCCCGAACCTGAAGACCGATTCGTCGATGTTGTTGAGCGACAGGTCGATCTTCGACAGCGGGGCGTAGGTCGTGCCCTGGATGTAGAGCGTGGTCGAGTTGCCGGATGCCTGGATGACCGGCGCGCCACCGGGGGTGGCGACCGTGTTGCCGGGAATCGCAGCCGTGGTCTGCCCGCGCAGGGCCGGCACGTAGTAGGTCAGCTCGAGCTGGATGCTGTCGAGCTGCGCGTTCTGGCTCTGTGGCAGCCGCATCCGGTAGGCCGCGGTGGCCCCGGTGAAGCCGTTGTCGTGCACGTAGGCCTGGATCGCACCCCAGCCGCCGACCGTCGACAGGTCGACCGTGTCGGTGTTGAGCGCCGTCCGGACCGGGACCGGCACGGTCTGGCTGGCGCTGGAGCCGGCCGGGCTGAAGACGATGTCCGAGGCGTTGCCCGCGGTGCTGCTCCCCTCCTTGTGCCGGACGACGAGCTTGGCACCGGTCAGCACCGACCCCTTGGGGATCGTCGAGGTGGGTCCGTAGCCCGACATCGTGATCGTGCCGGTCTGGACGCTGCCAGGGCCGGTTGCGTCGCGGGTCCAGGTCGCGACGTTGTTGTCGGGGTCCTTCACCACGGCCGTCGTCACCGTTGCCGGGGTGACGGTGCCACTCGGCACGTTGACGGTCGGGTTGCTACCGCTGGTCGTCAGCGCGGTGTTCGTGGCCACGCTGAGCGTCGTCGCGGTCGCAGTGCCCGTCTTCTGGCCGTAGATCGCGATCGGCGGCCGGTTGGCGTGGTAGCTGCCGCAGATCTCGACCGCCGTCTCCTGGCCACTGGCCACGATGTTCATCCGGCTGTCCCCGCCGAAGATCAGCTGGACCCCGTTCGCGTTGACGTCCTCGATGGGGCTGACGCACCGCCCGGGCACGGTGGAGTCGCTGTTGTCCCGGGTGCCGGCGACGAGCGTCTTGCGCGAGCCGATCGTCCACACATCACCGACGTTCGAGGCGATGTCGGAGTCGTAGAGCGGGTCCGCGCTGTTGTTGTGGAAGTCGAAGTAGTAGCTGCCGGGATCCATGAAGATCGTGCAGGCCGTGTTGGTGTTCGTCAGCGCGTTGAGCTTGGTGACGTCGTCGTAGTAGCCCGGCGACAGCGTCACCGTGCCGTTGTTGGGGCAGCTGGCCGGCGGCGTCTGCAGCGCGGGGATCCCGGTGCCGGCGATGTCGAGGTCGCTCTGGTAGTTCGGGTCGGCGACGGTGCTCGCACTGCAGTTCACGACGGGGGCGTTCATCGCTGCCGCCGGGGAGCAGCCGGTGTGGGCGCGGATGTACTGGGTGGACTCGAGCGTGCCGTTGTTGTCGCGCACGATGTTGCTGTTGGACCACACGCCGCCGCGGACGCGGAACGCTCCACCCGACCCGTTGGTCTTGAAGGTGAACCCGCTCTCCGCACTCGAGGTGCCCAGCGTGAGGATCGCGTTGCCCGGCTTGTTGCCGTTGCTGATCGGCACCGCCGACCCCTGGGCTCCGGTGGCGTCCTCGGGCGTGCAGGTCACCGCGGCGGACATCACGCTCTGGGTGTCGCCGGCCTGCTTGGGGACCAGGCCGTCGAGGACCAGCGTGTCCTTCGGCGTCGTCGTGGCCCCCGAGCCGTCGTAGCCGAAGCAGCCGGTGCCGATTTCGTTGGTGTAGTGCCACGGGTCGGGCTCGCCGCTGCCGGTGTTGTAGCCGGTCCGCAGGTCGTTGATCGCGACCTGGGCCGCGCCGTCGGCGGCGTACGACGCGCGGGCGACGTCGCGCAGCGCCACGGTGGCGCGCAGGCTGCCGTCGCCCTGGGTGAGCACGAAGCCGGTCACCAGCGCGACGACGGTGATGACGATGATCGCGATGATGAGGAGCGCACCGCCGTCGTCGCCGGGGCGGGCCCGGCGGAGCCGGTGCCGCAGTGGCTGGCTCATGTCTGCCTCCGCTCGCCCGACAACGTTGCCGTGAGGGCCTCGCTGCCGCGCCCGTCCGGGTCCAGCACCGACACGTTGAGGGACACCACCGACGGCACGCTCGCGCTGGTGCAGGAGATGTCACAGGTCACGGTCGGGAGTGCCTCGAGGCTGTGCATCAGCTCGACGGACGAGTCCACCGCCGCCCCGGTGCACCTCGTCCTGACCAGGTTGTAGCCGCCGGTGTCCGGCTCGGCGACGTAGGACACGGTGACCGTGGTGGGGGTGGCGGTGGAGTCGGTCGAGGTGTACTCGCTCCAGGCGAGGGTCACCACCCGGGTGCCCGACGGCAGGCTGCAGCCCGGCGGGACGTCGACCGACTGCTGGAGCGGGAACGTCTTCGTGCCCGCGTCCCAACCCCGCACCCCGATGCTGGCGACGTCCCGCTGCCAGTACGCCGCGGCGAACTGGACGTCGTGCGACTCGATCAGCCGCGACCGGGTGTCGGTCGTGGTCGTGAGGAAGCTGATGACGACCCCGGCGAGGCCCGCGGAGATCACCCCCATGATCGTCACGGTGATCATCAGCTCGGGCAGGGTGAAGCCGTCCTCGCGCCGGTGGAGCGCCCTGAGGCGCGCGCTCAGTCGCATGACGTCCCCTCCCCACAGGCGCGGCGCACCACGATCGTGAGCGTCTCGGTGGACCGGTCGTCGGCGCTGCGGACCGTCAGTCGGAGCCGCTGGATGCCCTGGTCGCCCCCGGGGCAGGTCCGGGCGGTGCCGTCACCGGCGAGCGGTACGGCGGCCGCCTGCTGCGGGGCGGGCACTCCGGGTGGGGCGGTGTAGCCCACCGTGGCAGGGCTGTAGGCGTTGGCCCCGGCGCAGCTGACGTAGTTGCCGCTCGTGTCGAGGTAGTTCTCGATCGCCTCCGCGTAGTCGCGGAGGTAGGCACCGCCCGACGACTGCTTGCGGTGGATGTCCGAGGCGGTCACGCTCAGCTGCAGCCCGGCCAGGATCGCCACCCCCGCGATGCCGAGGATGGCCAGCGCCACCAGGGTCTCGACCAGCGTTGCCCCGTCGTCGGACCGAACGGCCGAGCGGAGGCGGGCGCGCAGGTGCATCAGATGTCGACCTGGTTGAAGATGCCGTACATCGCCGAGACCAGGGCGACGGCGACGAAGCCGACGATGGCGCCCATCACGATGATGACCAGCGGCTCGAAGATCGAGGTGAGCTTCTTGATCTTGTAGTCGAGCTCGACCTCGTAGTACTCCGCCGTCACCTGGAGCTGGTCGTCGAGGGACCCGGTCTCCTCCCCCACCCGCAGCATCTGGGTGGCGGTGCCCGGGAACAGCCGGGTGCGGGCCAGCGGGCCGGAGATGCCCTCACCCTCGAGCATCGCCTCGGAGACGTGGCCGAGCCGCTTGATGAACACCTTGTTGCGCAGCGCCTCGGTGGTCACGGCGAGCGCGTCGGTCAGGTTCACGCCGGCGCCGACCATCGAGGCGAGGACTCTGCAGAACCGCTCCACCAGGGCGTAGCGGATGGTCTCGCCGAGCACCGGGATCCTGAGCACGAGCGCGTCCCGCGCGTACTTGCCGACGTGGAACCGGGTGACCAGGAAGCCCAGCAGGAGCACGGCCCCGGTCGCCGCGGCCAGCGCCCACCACCAGCTGCCGAGGAAGCCGGTGAACGCGAGCAGCATCCGGGTCGGGAGCGGCAGCTCGGCGTCGAGGTCCTCGAAGAACACCTCGAACTTCGGCAGCACGTAGACCGCGAGGACCACCACGGTGACGATCGACATGACGGCGACCGCGGCCGGGTAGATCAGCGCCGACTTGATCTTGCGCCGCGCCTCGAGGTCGCGCTCGATGTAGACGGCGAGCCGGGCCAGCACGGCGTCGAGCTCGCCGGTGAGCTCGGCGGAGCGGACCATGCCGCGGTAGAAGCCGGGGAACACCTTGGTGTAGCGGTCCAGGCAGTCCGAGAACCGCTCGCCGGAGCGCAGCCCGTCCTCGATGTCGTGCATCATCCGGCGGACCGAGGAGCTCTCGCTCTCGGCGCCGATCGTGTGCACGGCCTCGAGGATCGGCAGTCCCGCCCGGAGGAACGCCGCGATCTGCCGGGACAGGTGCATCACGTCGGAGCGCTTGATCCGCGGGCCGCTGATCTCGTACTTGAGGATGCTGGTCTTCTCCTTGACCCGCAGGTCACGGAGCTGCTGGTCGTAGAGCGCGACCTCGGCGTCACCGCGGCTGGTGGCCCGGGTGCTTCCCTTGACCTGCCGGCCGTCCGGCGTCACCGCGACGTAGGCGAACTTCGGCATCTCAGACCCCCGCCACGTAGATGGAGCGCATGACTTCGGCGGCGGTCGTGGTGCCCTCCTGGACCAGCCGGACCGCCTGTTCCTGCAGGGTGCGCATGCCCTGGTGCTGGGCGACCTTGCGCATCTGGTCCTGCGGCGCGTGGTCGACGATCAGCTCGCGCACCTCGTCGGTGACCGCGAGGAGCTCATAGACCCCGATCCGCTCGAGGAAGCCGGTGTGCGCGCAGAGGTGGCAGCCGACGCCATGCACGAGGTCGTGCTCGGTCTCGTCCGGGCCGAACGTCCGGAGGAACGCCCGCTCCTCCGGCGTGGGCTGGTAGGGCTCGAGGCACGACGTGCAGCTGCGGCGCACCAGCCGCTGGGCGACGACGGCGGTGATCGACGAGGCGATCAGGAAGGACTCGATGCCCATGTCGAGCAGCCGGTAGAGGGCCGAGACCGCCTCGGTCGCGTGCAGCGACGAGAGCACGAAGTGCCCGGTCAGGGCGGACTGCACCGCTATCCGGGCGGTGTCGGCGTCACGGATCTCCCCGACCAGGATGATGTCGGGGTCCTGGCGCAGGATCGACTTCAGCCCGCCGGCGAAGGTGATGCCCGCCTGCTCGTTGATCTGGATCTGGTTGATCGAGTCGAAGGTGTACTCGACCGGGTCCTCGATCGTCATGATGTTGCGCTCGGGGCTGTCGAGCTCACCGAGCGAGGCGTAGAGCGTGGTGGTCTTCCCGCCACCGGTCGGTCCGGCGCAGATGACCATGCCGTACGGCGAGTGGATGAGCGCGCTGTAGCGCTCCGCGACGTCGTGGGCCATGCCGAGCTGCTCGAGCTTGAACAGCGGGCGGCTCTTGTCGAGCAGCCGCATCACGACCTTCTCGCCCCCGACGACCGCGGTGGTCGCGACCCGGATGTCGACCTCCCGGCCCTCGACGTCCATGCTGATCTGGCCGTCCTGGGGCCGGCGCCGCTCGACGATGTTCATGCCGCCGAGGATCTTGACCCGGCTCACCACCGCCGGCCCGATCGAGCCCGGCAGGTCGAGCACGTCGCTCAGCGCCCCGTCGATCCGGTAGCGCACCCGGACCCGGTCCCCGGACGGCTCGATGTGGATGTCGGACGCCCGGTCCCGCAGCCCCTGGGTGATGATCATCTGGACGACCCGGACGACCGGAGCGTCGTCGCTGCCGGCCGTCTCGAGGTGGGCCGCCTCCCGGCGGAGCTGGTCGCGGGCCTCGTAGGCCTGGACGTGGCTGCTGACGTCGCGGGTGGCCCGGTAGGCGCTGTCGAGCGCACGGTCGAGGTTGCGGGGGGTCGCGACGGCCGGCACGACCCGACGATCGATGACGGCGGCCACTGCCTGGGCCCGTTCTGGAGCCGGGTCCACGACGGCGACCGTGACGGCGTCGGTGTCCAGCGAGAGGGGCAGCGCGCGCAGGGTGCGCGCCTGCTCAGGGGTGAGGAGTGCCAGCGCCTCCGGGTCGGGCTCGACGTCACGGAAGTCGAGCAGCTCGCAGCCGTAGTGGTCGGCGAGGGTGCGCGCGATGACCTCCTCGCTCACCGTCCCTGCCGCGACGAGCTTCTCGGCCAGGCTCCCTGGTCCCTGGGCGGACCGGGCGGCGTCCAGCTGATAGGGCTCGACCACCCGAGCGGTGACCAGCACCCCGGCCAGCCTCTCGTCGTCCGCGTCGGTGGCCGCCACCACCTCGACGGGCTGAGGCTTCTGGCGTCCGCGGATCCTCACGACGTCACCTCGCCGTCGCAGGCACGCGGTCACCGGCGTGGAACGTCGTCCGCGGGCGGACCTCGATGTCCTTGGGATAGAGGCTGCGCGCGACGGCGTCGTCCAGGCTGACGACGCCGTCCTGCACCAGCTGTGACAGCGAGTGCTCGAGCGTGTTCATCCCGTCACGTGAGCCGGTCACCAACGAGTTGCGCAGCTGGTGGGTCTTGCCCTCCTTGATCAGGTTGCGCACCGCGGGCGTCGCGACCAGCACCTCGTAGGCCGCGACCATGCCGCCACCGATCCGCGGGACCAGCCGCTGGTAGACCACACAGCTGAGCGCGGACGCGAGCTGGACCCGGATCTGGGCCTGCTGCTCGGCCGGGAAGACGTCGATCATCCGGCCCAGCGACTGGGCGGTGTCGTTGGTGTGCAGCGTGGCGAAGACCAGGTGCCCGGTCTCGGCGACGGTGAGGGCGAAGGCGATCGACTCCAGGTCGCGCATCTCACCGACGAGCAGCACGTCGGGGTCCTCGCGCAGCACCGAGCGCAGCGCCTCGTGGAAGCTCCCGGTGTCGGTGCCGACCTCGCGCTGGTTGACCGCGGCCATCTTGTGGTCGTGGACGTACTCGATCGGGTCCTCGACGGTGATGATGTGGCACCCGCGGTTGCGGTTGATCAGGTCGACCAGCGACGCGAGCGTCGTGGACTTGCCGGAGCCGGTCGGCCCGGTCATCAGGATCAGCCCCTGGTGCCGGAGCGACAGCTCCTGCAGCACCGGAGGGAGGCCGAGGTCGTCGATCGTGGGGATCTCGCGCGGGATCATCCGCAATGCCACGGCGGTCAGCCCACGCTGGGTGAACGCGTTGCCGCGGATCCGGGCGTGCTCGCGCCAGGAGAAGGAGAAGTCGTACTCGTGCCGGCCGTTCCACAGGTCGGACTGCTCGCTGGTGAGCACCTCGGCGAGCAGCGCGTTGGTGTCGTCACCGGTGAGCACGGACTGACCCGGCACCGGCGCGAGGGTGCCGTCGACCCGGATCATCGGCGGCAGCCCCGCGGTCAGCATCAGGTCGGTGCCCCTGGCCTCCCACAGGCGGTTGAGGAGCTGGTCGACCCGGTCGCCGATGCGGTGCAGGTGCTGGTGCATGAAGAGTCCCCTCGAGAAAGCCCGTGAGTGGCCGCCGCGTCAGCGCGGCGGCCACTCCTCGGTCTGCTGGATCAGCAGGCCCCCGTCACGGCGCCGTCGGCGCCGAGGGTCGCGTACTCGAGGGTCGTGGACCGCAGGAACTTGTCGTCAGGGTCGGTGGTGCCGTTGAGGTCGTCAAGCGAGGTCGGGTAGGCGTCGTGCTTGGCGTAGTAGGCCTCGACCGCGGTCTCGACCGTCTTGACCTCGGTCCTGCAGGCCGCGGTCTCGCCGCGGTCCTGGATGCCCCGGACCGAGAACACCACGATGCCGGCGAGCACGCCGAGGATCACGATGACGATGAGCAGCTCGATGAGCGTGAAGCCGCCCTCGCCCTTGCGGGCCTTGCGGAGCGCCACCAGGTGGTTGTGCAGCATTGGGTCCCCCCATGTGAAGACTCGGCGACCCCCTGCCGCCGGACTGCACACGAACCTAGGAACCCGGGGCCTGACGGTGACGCGCCGTTCGGCCCGACTTGACCGGGCGCGGCCCGGGACCGGGCCCGGGTCCAACGGCCCGGTCCCGCACCACCCGAACGGGCTAGTCGAGCTGGCCCGGTCCGGGGCCTGCAAGGTGGTTGCAAGGCGACCGAACGACTCTTCCCGAGACGACGCGAGCACGCGTCGAGGACACGGGGCCAACCAACGGGGCCAACCCATCGAGGAGAGTGACATGACCACCACAGCCAAGACCGAGGCGAAGACCGAGACCAAGACCTTCGCCGAGCCCGACGAGACCCGCACCTTCGAGCGCGGCCAGGTCGACCTGGTCGACATCGCCGGCACCCAGATCGGCCGGCTCACGCTGCAGCCGGGCTGGCGCTGGTCCGAGCACGTCAAGCCGATCGCCGGCACCGACCTGTGCCTGGCGCCGCACTTCCAGTACCAGGTGCAGGGCGTCCTCCGGATCCAGATGGCCGACGGCACCGAGCTCGAGACCTGCGCCGGCGCCGTCACCGCCGTCCCCGAGGGCCACGACGCCTGGGTCGTCGGCGACGAGCCCGTCGTGCTCGTCGACTGGTGGGGCGCTTCGAACTACGCCAAGTCCTGAGAGCGCCCACACGGGCACAATGCGGCCATGGCCGACCGGCCGCGAGGACGCCTGGGCGCGCGCCTGCTGGGTGAGTTCCGCCTGGAGGGCGCCGCGCTCGACGAGCTGCGCAGCCGGCAGGCTCGCCTCCTGCTGAAGCGGCTGGCCCTGGAGCGTGGCGGCACCGTCGCCCCGGACAGCCTGGTCGAGGCGGTCTGGGGTGACCGCCGGCCCGCACAGCCCGACCGCGACCTGCACGTGCTGGTGAGCCGGGCGCGGTCGGTGGCCGGCGCGGACCGCGTCGTACGCCGCGACAACGGCTACGCGCTCCTCGCCGACTGGTGGGACCTCGCCGAGCTCACCAGCCTCGGGCGCGAGGCGGCCCGGCGCGCGGACGCCGGCGACGCGGTCGGCGCCCGGACCGCGGCCGAGGCCGCGCTCGCACTCGTCCGCGGGCCGCTGCTGGCCGACGAGCCGGACGCGGAATGGGCGGCCGAGGCCCGGACGGCTGCGGCGGCCTCGGTCGCCGAGGTCCGTCGGGTGGCGGCCTCGGCCGCCCTCGCGACCGGCCAGGTGGGCGATGCAGCTGCGCACGCCGGCGAGGCGCTGCGTGCCGATCCCTACGACGAGGCCGCACTGCGCACCGTGATGCGTGCCCACGTCGCCGCCGGGCGGCCGGCGTCGGCACTGGCCGAGTTCGCCAGGGTGCGAGAGCTCCTGGCCGAGGAGCTCGGCGTGGACCCGGCTCCCGAGACACGGGCCCTGCACGAGGAGGTTCTGGCGGAGAAGGTCCCGCGGGCCGCCGGTGGTCCCGACAGGCTCGACCAGCGACTGGTGGGACGAGCCGACCAGCTGCGGGTCCTCGACGCCGAGCTCGAGCGGTCGCGGGCGGGCGGGCGGGTGGTCGTGGTCGGTGGCGAGCCGGGCGTCGGCAAGACCGCGCTGCTGGACCGCTGGGCCGCCGACGCCGCCGCGCGGGGCACGGTGGTGCTGCGCGGGCGGGCCGAGGCGGGCGAGCTGGCCCTCCAGCCGGTGCTCGACGCCCTCGCCGACCGGCTCGCCGGAGTGGACCCGGTCGGGTGGGCGCCCGCGACCGGGTTGCCCGGACCGGGTGCGACGGCGGCCGCCCTCAGCCTGCGCGTCTTCGCCCACCTCGACGAGGCGGTGCGGTCCCTGCCGGCCGGCTCGGGCACGGCGCTCCTGGTCGACGACGCCGATGGTGCCGACCCCGTGACGTGGGCCTGGCTGGCCCACGTCCGCCGGCGCCGCGAGCTGCCGCTCCTCGTCGTCGTCGCCCTCCGGGACCCGACCGCGGCCGGGCTCGAGGCGGACACCCAGCTCGAGCTGGCGCCCCTCGGCCGCGCGGAGGTGGCCCAGCTGGTCGGCGACGACCGCGCGAGCGAGCTCCACGAGCGCAGCGGCGGCAACCCGCTCCTGCTCACCGAGCTGGCCGGGGCCGGGCCCGGCGAGGACGACGGCGAGGTGCCCGGCTCGCTGCGGGAGGCGGTGGCCGCCCGGCTGCGCCGGACCGGCGCCGCCGAGCCGGCGTTGCAGGCCGCCGCCGTCCTGGGCGCGACCGTCGACCTCGAGCTGCTCGCCGCCGTGCTGGGCGACCCGCCCCTCGACGTCCTGGAGCAGCTCGACGTCGGCGTCCGGCAGGCGTTCCTCGTCGAGCGGGACGGCGCCCTGACCTTCCGGCACGAGCTGGTCCGCCTCGCGGTGGCGGCCGGGGCGGGGGCGACCCGGCGGGCGTGGCTGCACCGGCGCGCCGCCGAGGTGCTGGGGGGCCGGCCGGACGCGCACCCGCTCGAGCTGGCCCGGCACGCGCGCGAGGGCGGTGACCGCACCCTCGCCGCTCGTGGGCTTGCCGATGCCGCCCAGGTGGCGCTCAGCCGGCTGGACCTCGCGGGTGCGGAGCGGCTGCTCGACGAGGCGCTGGGGCTGGGGGACAGTGTCGCGCTGCGCCTGCAGCGGAGCCGGGTCCGGATGTCGCGCGGTGACCTCGATGGAGCCGATGCGGACGCCGTGGCCGCCATGGCCGGCGACACGACCGGCGAGGCCCTCGAGCTGCGGGCGTGGGTGGCTCGCAACCGGCACGACCTCGACGGTGCGATCCGGCTCGGGCGGGCCGCCGCGGCCGCCGCCACCGACCCGACGATCCGCGCGAGCAGCCTCATCGCGGTCGCGTTCGGGCACCGGGGCAACGGCGACCTCCGGCAGGCCGACGCGGTCCTCGCCGAGGCTGCCGGGGCGCCCGCCGAACTCGGCCTCCCGGCATGGACCGGCGTGCTCCGGGTCCACCAGGGCCGGCCGGCCGACGGCCTGGCCACGCTGGAGCCGATGCTCGGCGCCGAGGCCAGGCGCGGCGGCCAGGGCTTCTGGGTCGAGCACACCCTGCAGATGACCGCGCACGCCTACGGGCTGCTCGGCCGCAGCGCGGACGCGCTGCGGGTGCTGGACCGCCTCGAGCAGGAGATCGAGCGGCGGGGCACGGGCGTGCGGTACGCCGGGCTGCCGCACACCTACCGCAGCTGGGTCCTGCGCAACCTCGGCGACCCGGCCGCCGAGGAGCTGGCGCTGGCCGGGCTCACCCACGGAGGCTCGCAGGAGCTGGTCGCGCAGTGCCACCTCGACGTCGCCGACTGCCTGCTCCGGGCCGGCTCCCTCGACGCCGCCGCGAACCGGCTGGCTGTCGCGGAGACCGAGTCGGGCGCGCGGTGGTTCCACAACAAGTGGCGCTTCGACCAGCGCCGGCAGCTGCTCCTGGCCCGGCTCGCGCTGGCCTCTCTGGATGCCGCCGCTGCTCTCGAGCACGGCGAAGCCGTGGTGATGGCGGCCGAGGAGCGCGGGGACCGGCGGTACGCCGTCCTGGGCCGGCTGGTCCACGCCACCGCGACCGCGCGGCTGGGGAGGCCGGTCGACGGTGCTGCGGTGGCTGCCGACCTCGACGTGCTCGGCGAGGTGGCGTCGCTGGAGGGCTGGTGGCTGGCCGCCGACGTCGCGGACGCGACCGGCTCCGGGCACGCGCGGTCGGTGGCGGAGCGGCTGGCGGCGGCGGTGGCGCTGGCAGCCGAGGACCGGGCCGAGCCGTTCCGGCGGGTGGCCGGACAGCGGCTGGGCTGACCGACGCTCAGGCGGTCGCGACAGCCTCGACGACGAGCGGGGCGAACCGCTCGCCGGTCCGGCGTACCGCCTCGACCGCCTCGGCGAACAGCTCGCGGCGCACGTCGTCGGTGAGCCCCACGGCGAACCGGTGGAGGTGCGGCATCCCGAGCCGGTAGCGGACCACGTCCGCCGGGTCGCCCAGGCCCACGTCGATCGCGGTCTCGGTCACCGTCCAGGCCGCGAACCCCGCTGCCGCGACGGCGCGCTCCACGGCGTCCGGGTCCTCGAAGCCCTGGGCCGTCTCCCGGAAGTCGAGGTACCAGTCGGGCGCGACGAACCCGTAGCCGGCCACCACCTCGTCGACCGCCAGCTTGGCGGCGGACCGGTCGCCGGAGAACGTCGACGCCAGCACCGCCCCGCCCGGTCGCGTGACCCGGCGCAGCTCGGCCAGCCCACCGGCCGGGTCCGGCAGGTGGTTGACCACGAAGGCGGCCGTGACCACGTCGAACGAGCCTTCGCGGAACGGCAGCGCGGTCACGTCGGCGGTGACCGCCGGTCCGGCCGCCGCGTCGAAGGCCGCCATGTCGAACTCGAGGTCGGCGGCGACCACGCGCGCGCCGCGGGCCCGCATCGCCCGGCCGGCGACCCCGGAGCCGGCGCCGGCGTCGAGCGCGAGCGCGCCGTCCAGCGGCACCGGCGCCCGCTCGACCAGGTGCTCGGCCATCGGCCCGTAGGCGAGCGCAGCTCCCGTCGCCCACGTCTCGGCCATCCCGGCGTAGCCGACGATGTCGGTCACAGCCACCTGGCGCCCTCCAGTGCTGCCCGCTCCCACCAGTCGAGCTCGGCCTGGTCGCCGACCGCCTTCTCCCAGGCGAAGAGCACCGCGATCCCGACGAAGGTCAGGCCGAGCTGGCGCTCCCACCACCCGGTGGTGTCGACCCCGTGGTGCTCGAGCCGCTCGCGGTAGCGCGCGACCGTCGCCTCCTTGGACTCCGGGAGCCGGGCCCGGTTGAGGGCGAGGTACCACACCAGGTCCCAGCAGGGCGGCGCCTCGCCCGGGTAGGCCCAGTCGAGGAGGATGGTGCGGCCGTCGGGCCGGTGGCCGACGTTGCCGAGCTTCCAGTCGCCGGCCACGAACGTCATCGGGGTGGTCCGCAGCGCCTCACTGAGCGCGTCGGGCTCGCGGTGGACCGCGGCGACGAGGTCCTGCAGCCGCGGCGCCCGCTCCGGCAGCAGCGCCCAGCCGCGGTGCGCCACCGCGATCGGCTCCGGCACGTCCTCCGCCTCCAGCTCGGGGGCGATCGTGTCGGGTGCGAAGAACAGCCAGCGCCGGGTCAGCTCCTGGAGCCCCAGGTCGTCCCGGAAGCCCATGAACCTGGCGTGCATCTGGGCCATGGCGTCGATCCAGTCGCCGTGGTGCTCCAGCGGGACGACGTCGTCGCCCGGGGGGACCAGGTCGTCGGCGCAGTCGGTCATGAGGATCGCCAGCCGCCGGCTCCTGCCGGCGCCGTCCAGGGCCATCGCGACCACGGTGTGGTCGATGACCGGCGGCGTTTCGGCGTACAGCCCCGCCTGCCAGACCTTGTACTCCCAGTGCGAGTCGTTGCCGGTCACCCGCATGATCCAGTCGTCCTCGATCGAGAGGACCTTGAGGAAGTGCGGCACGCCGTCGATCCGCAGCGTTTCGAAGTGCGCACCCGACTTGGCATCCGAGCTGCGGACCGCGACCCGGTCGGTGGCGCGGGCCAGCAGCTCGTCGAGGCTCCTGACGGGATCTGTCGACTCACTGAGCACGGGCTGCCTCCATCTCGGCCAGCAGCGCAGCGGACCAGCGCCCACCGCAGAAGACAGTGTCCCGGCTGATCCGGCCGGCGTCCACGGTGAACAGGTGGACCTGGTGGGCCGCGTGGGGTACGCCGTCCTCGACCCACGCCAGGTCGAGCTCGACGGCCTCACCGCCCGGGATGGGCCGGCGGACGGCGCCCTCGATCGTGATCGCGGCGTCGTACCAGCCCGAGAGCTCCGCCGCGATCGCCTCGGCCCCCGTGCACTCGAACCGCCAGTGCGGCACGGTGGCGTCCAGCGAGGCGTCGGCCGCCCACGCGTCGGTGCTGATGCCGGTGCCCTCGGTGAGCTCGGCGAGGAACAGGTCGATCGGGTTCATGACGGCACCGTCGTCGACCGGCCTTGCAGCGACCTTGCAGCCGCTGCGATCACTCGCGCGCGGTCACCGGCTCGGGGATCGGCGCGAGCCGGCACAACGCCTCGATCTCGGCGTCGAAGGCCCGGACCAGCCCCTCCGGGTCGGCGATGGTCGCGGTGTCGACCTTGAACCCGACGTGGAGCCGGCCGTCGTAGCTGAAGATGCAGGTGCCCAGCGTCTGGCGCCCCGACTCCGGCGCCCAGCCCAGCATCGCGACCACCCGCTGGCCGGCGAGGTAGCACGGTGAGGACGGTCCGGGCACGTTGGTCGTGACCCCGGTCGCCTTGTTGGCGAAGAAGTCGACGAGGTAGCGCTCCAGCATCGGCCCGGTGCGGCCGATGCCGCGGATGATCCCGAAGGTCAGCCAGGCCTCCGGCGACTCCTTGATGGCCGTCATCCGGCGGCTGGTCTCGGCCAGGCGGGCGAACGGCGTCCGCAGCCCGGACGGCAGGGTGAGCAGGACCAGCGCGAACCGGTTGCCCAGCTCGGCGGGGAGCGGCTCGTCGTCGGGCCGCAGGTTGACCGGCACCATGGTCGGGACGTCGACCGGCTCGGTGCCGTGCTCGACCTGGTAGGTCGTGAGGGCACCGGCCAGGGCCGCGACCACGACGTCGTTCACGGTGGTGCCGGTGTGGTGGGCCGTCTGCTTGATCGCAGCCAGCGGGACCGGGTCGCCCCACACCGCCCGCTTGGCGGGACGGGGAGTCCCGTTGACGGGTGAGGGCGGGTTCGTCGCGAGGAGGAGCTTGGCCGCCACCCCGGTGCTGCTGAGGGTCAGGTCGAGCGTGTGTCGGGCCGTCGAGAGCGCTCGTCGCGGTGTGGCCAGCCTGCCGACCACGTGCCCGCCGACTTCTAGCCAGCCGTGCTGGTGCGACTCGAGTGAGTCGTCCGGCACCAGGGTGCCGTCGGGGCTGACGTCGGTGAGCGAGAGCAACACCTTGGTCAGCGCGATGCCGTCAGCCATCGAGTGGTGCAGCCGGGAGTAGAGGGCCGACCCGCCGCCGTACCCCTGCAAGAGGTGGATCTCCCAGAGAGGACGGTCGCGGCGCAGGGGCCGACCGAGCTGACCGGAGACGTAGGCCTGCAGCGCGCGGTCGTCGCCCGGCTCCGGCAGCTCACCGACCTGCACGTGATGGGACAGGTCGAAGGCAGGGTCGTCCTCCCACCGCGGCAGCCGCCATGGCAGCGGGGCGTCGACCGGGCGCTGCCGGAAGACCGGGTACCGCGACAGCACCCGCTCCTCGAGCGCCGCGGCCAGCCGGTCCGGGTCGAGCCGCCCGGCGGTCGTCATCAGGCTCTCGATGACCATGAGGTTGTCCTCACGGTCCATGTTCAGCCAGATCGTGTCCACGGGGGCGATGCTGCGGCGCGACACCTGTCCAGACTGCTCGTGACGAGGCCCCCGGGGACAGGGACCTTCGGGCCTCTCCCGGGGGACCTCGGTCGAGAAGGCGCCTCAGTTGAGAAGACGCAGGTTGGCCTGCACGCCGCCGCCGCGGTGGACCTCCTCGACGAGCTCCTGGAGCGCGGTCAGGGCGACGTTCTGCGACAGCGGGCCGTACGACGTCCGCGCGACGCCGTGCGCCTGCTGCCAGTCGCGCGGCGGGTTGCCGGGGATGCCGATGGTCGTGAGCCGTTGCGGGCCGAACGCGTCGACCAGGGCCAGGATCTGGTCCTCGGTGAGCCGGGCCGGCACGAAGATCACGGGTGCGCCGGCGTCGAGGTAGGCCTTGCCGCGCTCGATCGCGTCGGCGAGGTTCACGTCCGGGTCGCGGTCGCGGCCACGCGCGAACGCGTCGGTGCGCGCGTTGAGCACGAAGTCGACACCCTCCTGCTCGCCCACCTTCATGATCTCCTCGACCTGCCTGGCCGCCACCGGGAGCGGCTTGAGCTGGTCCTCGATGTTGGCGCCGACCACGCCGAGCCCGATCGCGCGCCGGATCGTCTCGGGCGCGTTGCCGTAGCCGCCCTCGAGGTCCGCGGTCACCGGGAGCTCGGTCGCGTCGACGATCCGCCTCACCTGCTCCAGCATCAGGTCGAGCGGGATGTTCTCGCCGTCCTCGTAGCCGAAGCTGGCGGCGATCGAGTGGCTGGCGGTGGCCAGCGCCGTGGTGCCGTCGACGGCCGCGACCGTCTTCGCACTGACCACGTCCCAGACGTTCACCAGGGTCAGCAGCGTCGGGTCCTGGTGGAGTCGGAGCAGCTCGGCGGCCTTGGCCCTGATCGTCTCGTCGGCAGTCATGAGCCAACTATGCCCATGACGAGAGCCGCTCTGGTCCGTTGCCCCCACGCGGTCGCGGGTACACACTTGACGCAGCGGTCTGGCGATCGCACCGGCGTCAGACGCGCTTCTCGGAGAGGTGAGTCCGATGACGCACGATGACTCCTTGACGTTGACGATCGAGGCGACCCACCGCTCCCTGGAGCAGCGGTTGCGAGAGGCCCGGCGTCCGCACCGTGACCCGCATCGGCCGCGTGACAACTACGCGGCGACCGACACGTTCATGGCAGCGACGAGCCGGCACCTGGCCGCCGTCGAGGCGAGCCTGCTGGGACGGGTGCGGCACCAGGTCCCCGACGGCGAGCAGCTCTGCCACCACTACCTGCAGGCCGCGCGCCGGCTCGAGCACACGCTGAGCCTGCTCAAGGGGCGGCTGTACGGCGAGGCACACGCCATCCACCTCGCGTGGCCGGAGCTGTGGGAGACCGTGGGCTCCGAGCTGGGCGAGCACAACCGGATCGAGGGCGAGCTGGTGGAGGCACTGGTCAGGTGCCGCCCCGACGAGACCGACGCGCTGGCCCGGCAGGTCTTCGAGTCCGAGGTCAGCGGACCCACCAGACCGCATCCGTACACGCCGCACACCGGCCTGTTCGGTCTCGCGGCGCGGCGCATGTGGGCGTGGGCCGACCGGCTCTGGGACGCCGCTGAGGGGCGCGTGATCCCGGACCCCGTGGCGCCCCCACATCACCGGCACGACAGCCTCCTGGCGCAGTACCTCGTGGCCGACCCGAAGTTCGACGCCGACGCCACCATCGTGGAGCACCGGCACCGCGTCCATCCGAAGGCCGGAGGAGTGACCTAGGACGTGTCTCTCAATTCATGGTGGCGTCGGACGCCGCCCAGCACGCACGCTGGCGACGGCGCCGACCCTTCGAAGACGCCCAGTCTGCGCGCGGGCCTGCGACGCCCCCATCGCACGCCCTGGACGACGCCGGCATCCACCAGCAATTGAGAGACACGCCCTAACCCCACTGGCGCCGCATGACGGTGCTCGCGGCGAACGGGTCGGTGCCCTGCTGCGCGGCGAGGATCCCCTGGCCCTCGGGTGAGCCGGTGTAGACGGGGTCACCTCCGCCGACCCAGTGGTCCCAGGCCCGGGCGTACGCCGCGGCGCGCTCGGCGTTGACGCCGAGCACCGAGGGCACGGCGTGCCAGACCACGCCGTCCGGCTTCAGCCGCCCGAACCCGGCCCACAGCGAGCGCCACCAGGTCACCTCCCGCTCGGTCCGGACCCAGCGCGGCACCAGGTAGCGCGGCAGCGCGATCGGGGACACCGCCTCGTCGAGGGCGTCCGCGAACATCTGGGCCTCGGTCTCGTCGACGTCGTGCAGGACGCAGCGGTACTCCCCCTCGTGGTCGAGCGCGACCTCGACCGAGTCCGAGCCGCGGCGGACCAGCCCGGCCGCGAGCAGCCCGTCGGCGACGGCCGAGGCGATCCGGATGACCGACGGCGCCTCCTCGGCCGCGTGCAGGAGCTCCTGGCCGTGGCGGAGGTGGGACCGCACCCGGAGCGCACCGAAGCCCAGGGCGGCGAGCACTCCCCCGGCCAGCACCAGCGGGGCACCGGCGACCCCGGCCACCAGCGCGGCGACCACCCCGGCGCCGGCCACCAGCGACGTCGCGCGGTCCCGGACCCGGTGCCTCCGGATGCCCCGGAGCTCGGCGGCGTCCGGCCGCAGGACCACGTCGGCGGGGCCGGACCCCAGCCCGAACCCACCCGCCTCCGCCCTGCCGCGCTCCTTGATCCTGATGCCGTAGACCGCGCTGTCGACGTACGGCTCCCCGACCTGCCACTGGTCGCGGACGGCAGGGCGCTGCTCCGCGCGAACCGTCGCCCGGGCGTTCACCGCGTCGAACTCGGCCACCGGCGGCGGGACGAACGGCGAGAACGCCGGGTCCAGGTGCGCGACGCCGTCGACGACCTGTCCCTCCGGGTCGATCCCGAAGTAGCCGGCGTGCTTGCGGACCAGCCGGTCCCAGTCGTTGCCGCCCTTGGGGTGCTTGTCCGAGACGCAGACCAGCGACCAGTTGACCGCGACCTTCTCCGGCCACTGCGGGTCGGTCCGGAGAGCCCGGCCGCGGGTCTGCACGACGGAGGTGATCGTCGTGACGGCGGTGACGTCGGCCAGCCCGGTGATCCGCTTGGCGTCCCAGCCCTCGCCGAGGAGCGCGCGGGTGCCGACCAGCACCTGGGTGTGGCCGTCCTCGAAGTACGACGTCACCAGGCCCACCCAGTCGCGGGGCTCCCACGGCCCGACGAGCTGGGAGAGCCGGCCGTCGAGGGGCTGGATCGTGAGCCGCTCGGCCAGGTCGCGGTCGGGCAGCGCGGCCAGGAAGGTGGTCAACGTCGTCGCCGCCCCCGCCACCGTCCTGCCGGTCACCAGCATCGGGTTGAGCCCGGTGGTCTCCGGCGCGCCGACCAGCGCCGCCAGCATCGCATGCGCCGAGCCGGCCTGCTGGTCGATGACGCCGCTGAGGTCGGCCGGCAGGGTGGCGCCGGCGCGCTCGTGGTCGCAGAGGACGAGCATCCGCATCCGCTCGGCGAGGTTGAGGTGCTCGTGGGCGCAGATCTCGACCACGGCAGTGGTCTTGGCCTCCGACCGGGCCAGCACCCGGTCGACCGGGCTGCGCCCGCGGCGGATGCCCCGCTTGGTCCACTGGTAGCCGACCGAGGGCAGCGCCCGGCGTACTGCCTCGACCACCTGCTCGTCCTCGGGCAGCCCGGTCCTGGTGAGCCGCCCGGTCAGCCAGTCGTCGACCAGCAGCACCCAGTCGTCCGCAGTGGGCGCGGACCGGTGCTCCTCCTGCATCCGTGCGCCGGTCGGCAGCCCGATCATCCCGACGTGGTGGAGGCGGAGCACCGCCCGGCACAGGTCCGGCTGCTCCTTGACCAGGGTCAGCCAGGGCGCCCGGCTGGCCACGAACCGCGCGTCCAGCCACGGCAGGAACGGCATCGACCCGAACGCCGGGTCGGTCAGCTGGGTGACGAGCTCCCGGAACCGCTCGGCCTCGGCGGCCAGCCAGTCGTCCTCGGTGGGGGTCGGCGTGGTCAGCCAGGCGAGCTCCACAAACGGCGCCAGATCACCGACCTTGACCACGGCCGGGATCGAGACGCGGTAGAGCGGCGTGCCGAACAGCTCGTCGACCAACGCCGCCTGGTCCGCGGTCAGCGCCTCGGGTGGCGTGGCGGTCAGCCCGAGCACCAGCGCGTTGGGGAGCTGGTCGAGCAGCTCACCGATCAGCCGGCCCCACACCTCGAGCAGGTGGTGGCACTCGTCGAGGACGAGCAGCAGCGGTCCGGCGTTCTCGAGCTCCTCGACGAACGCCCGCCCGTTCTCGTGCAGCCGGTCAAGGAGCGATCCCGACGGTGGCTGAGGTGCGAGCTTGCGAGCCTCGAAGCGTCCGTCGGATCCAGCGGGTGCCTCCGCTCCAGAGGCTTCGAGGCTCGGCTCCGGGGCGCCTCGCACCTCAGCCACCGTGGGGGCCGTCTCTTGGCCATCGTCGTCGACCTCGTCGTCGGCGTCGAAGACCGCGATCGCCTGGTAGGTCAGCGCGGTGAGCCGGTGCGCCATCGACCGGTCGGTGCCGACGTCGATGCCGAGGCTCGCCGCGTGTGCCGCCCACTGGCCCTGGATGGCGGTGTTCGGGCCGAGCACCACCGCCCGCCCGACCGAGCCCGCGGCGATCCGGTCGCGGACCGTCATCAGCCCGACGAGCGTCTTGCCGGCACCCGGCGGCAGCGCCACCCAGGCCCGGGTCCGGCCGGCCGCCCAGGCCGAGTCGAGGGCCGCGAGCGCCTCCTGCTGGTGCACCCGGAGCCGCACCGGTGGTCGGGAAGGGGTCGCTGCGCCCGTCTCGAAGCCTGCCGCACCCGCGCTGGGACCTGCCGTCATCCCCAGAACACCCGGTCCACGACCGCGTGCGAGACCCGCATCGTCCGCAGGTGGTCGTTGACCATCTGGTCGCTGGAGCCGGGCGGGTAGCCCAGCACGTTCGCGACCGCCGCCCGGTCGCGGACGTCGTGCGGGAGCTGGTCGCCACCCCGGCCGCGCACGAGCGCGATCGCGTTGCGCACCCGGCTGACCCAGCGCCAGCCGCGGATCAGCGTGTCCGCGTCCTCCTCGGAGAGCAGCGACGCCTCCCGGGCCGCGGCCAGCGCCTCGAGGGTGCGCGAGGTCCGCAGCCCGGGGACGACGGAAGCGTGCTGCATCTGCAGCAGCTGCACGGTCCACTCGATGTCGGCGAGCCCGCCGCGCCCGAGCTTGAGGTGGCTCGCAGGGTCGGCGCCGCGCGGCAGCCGCTCCTCGTCGACCCGGGCCTTGATCCGATGGACCTCCACCACCTCGTCGTCGGAGAGCCCTTCGGGCGGGTAGCGCAGCGGGTCGATCAGCTCGGTGAACCGCCGTCGCAGGTCGGGGTCGCCGACCACGGCGTCCGCACGGAGCAGGGCCTGCGCCTCCCACACCTTCGACCACTTCGCGTAGTAGGCCGCGTGCGACTCCAGGCTCCGCGAGAGCGGCCCCTGCTTGCCCTCCGGACGCAGGGCCGCGTCGACCTCCAGCGGCGGGTCCCCGCCGGGCAGGGCGAGCAGCCGGCGCAGCTCGTTGGCGACCGCGACGGCGTACGACGACGCCTCGTGCCCGTCGGCCTCGCTGCCGTCGGCCCCGGTGACCGGCTCGTGCACGAACAGCACGTCCGCGTCGCTGCCGTAGGACAGCTCGAAGCCGCCGTATCGGCCCATCGCCACCACCGCCATCCGCGCCGGCGGCTCGGAGAGCCCCTTGGCCTCGGCCACCGTCCTCTGGACGAGCTGGAGCGTCGCCTCCAGCGTGGCGTCGGTGATCCGGGACAGCGCGGCGCCGACGTCGGCGACGTCGACCAGCCCGAGGGTGTCGCCGGCCGCGACGCGGAACAGCTCGCGGCGGCGTACGGCGCGGATCGCGCGCACCGCCTGCTCGGCGTCGTCGCGCCGGCCGGCCGCGGCGAGCATCTCCTCGACGACGGTCTGGTTGTACTGCTGAGCGGTGAGCGGCGTGAGCTCCTCCCCCAGCATCCGGACCCCGGCCGGCTCCTTCTCGAGCAGGTCGGAGACATAGCGCGAGGTGGCCAGCAGCCGGGCCAGCCGCTCGGCGACCTGGCCCTCGTCGCGCAGGGTCTTGAGGTACCACGGCGTCCGCCCGAGCGCCTCGCTCAGCTTGCGGAAGCCGAACAGCCCCGCGTCCGGGTCCGGGGCCTCGGCGAACCAGTCGAGCATGGCCGGCAGCAGCTGACGCTGGATGTTCGCCCTGCGAGTGACGCCGGAGGTGAGCGCCTCGAGGTGCCGCAACGCCGCGGCCGGGTCGGCGAAGCCGAGGGCGGCCAGCCGCTGGGTCGCCGCCGCCGGGGTCAGCCGGGCCTCGTCGGTGTCCAGCCGCGCCACCGCGGTGAGCAGCGGCCGGTAGAAGAGCTTCTCGTGGAGCCGCCGCACCTCCCGGCGGTGGTGCTGCCACTCGTGGTCGAGGCTCGCGACCGGCTCCTTGAAGTGGCCCATGCTGCGGCCGAGCCGGCGCAGCGACCGCTCGTCGGAGGGGACGACGTGGGTCCGGCGGAGCCGGAAGAGCTGGATGCGGTGCTCGAGGGTGCGCAGGAAGGAGTACGCACGGTGCAGCGACTCGCCGTCGTCGCGGCCGACGTACCCGTGCCGGGTCAGCGCGTCGAGGGCGGCGAGCGTGGTCGGCTGGCGGATCCGGTCGTCGGCGCGACCGTGCACGAGCTGGAGCAGCTGGACCGCGAACTCGACGTCGCGGAGCCCCCCCGAGCCCAGCTTGAGCTGCCGCTCCGCGTGCTGGGTGGGGATGTGCTCGACCACTCGGCGGCGCATCGCCTGGGTGTCCTCGACGAACCCGTCGCGCCCGGCCGCGCTCCACACGAACGGCTGGACCATCTCGACGTACTGCCGGCCCAGGTCGAGGTCGCCCGCCACCGCCCGAGCCTTGAGCAGGGCCTGGAACTCCCAGGTGCTCGCCCACTTCTCGTAGTAGCCCCGGTGGCTCGCCAGGGTGCGGGTGAGCGGCCCGGCCTTGCCCTCGGGGCGCAGCGCGGCGTCGACCTGCCAGATCGTGCCCTCGCCGGTGTGCTCCGAGCAGATCCGCATCAGGTGGCCGGCGAGCTGGGTCGCGGCCTTGAGGGCGGCGGTCTCGTCGGCGCCCCTGTGCCCGTCTCCCGGGCCAGGCTCGTGCACGAAGACCACGTCGACGTCGGAGACGTAGTTGAGCTCGTGGCCGCCGCACTTGCCCATCGCGACGACGGCGAGCCGGGCCAGCGCAGCGGACTCACCCACCCGCTGGCGCGCGATCTCCAGCGCCGCGTCGAGCACGCCCGCCGCGAGGTCGGACAGCTCGCCGGCCACGTCGTCCACGCCGAGGTGGTGGGTGAGGTCGCGGGCGGCGAGCCGCAGCAACAACCGGCGGTACTCCACCCGCAGGGCGTCCACCGCCTCGTGGTCCGGCTTGCCGGCGACCGCTTGGAGCAACGCCTCTCGCACGGCGTACGCCGGCGGCCGGGTCGACCCGAGGGTCGGGTCGGTCAGCTCGCGCCAGTGCTCTGGATGGCGGCACAGGTGGTCGCCGAGCGCCTCGCTGGCGCCGAGCACCGAGAGCAGCCGCATCGCGGTGCCCTCGTCGTCGACCAGGGCGGCCAGCAGCCGGTCGCGCTCCGGCGGGCCCAGCTGTCGGCCGGCCGCCTCGGCGAGGCGGACCAGGGTCGCGAGGGACAGGTCGGGGTCGGGGGTGCGGGCGATCAGCGCGACCAGCGGCTCGGCGACGTCCTCGCCGAGAGTGGAGAGGGCCGACTCGGCGAGCTGGGGCTCCTCGAACCCCAGCCGGAGGAGGCGCCCCTTCTCGGTGGTGGGGTGGCTCACGGCGGCCCCAGGCGGCTCGGTGCCTTCATGATGGCCACGAACCCGGCCGCCAGCGGGGCCCAGGCCACATCGAGCTCCTCCCGTGCCTCCTTGATCTCGCGCAGCAGCAGGTCGGCGTCCAGGCCCCGGTCGGCGAGCTCGACCCGCTCGGAGTCGGTGACCCAGGTCCCGACGACGGTCTCGTCGACCTCCGGGTGCAGCTGGACCCCCCACGCAGCCGGCCCGTAGCGGGCGACCTGGATCTCGCCCGGCTCGGTCCGGGCCAGCACCACCGCACCCGTCGGCGGCTCGACGACGAGGTCGTAGTTCCACTGGACGCCTCGGCGCGGGGTGGCCAGCCCGGCGAAGAGCCGGTCGTCGGACGCGGCATCGGTCCAGGCGACCGGGATCAGGCCGACCTGCTGGCCGTTGGGGTTCGGCGTCACCCGGCCGCCCAGCGCGGTGCCCATCAGCTGGTGGCCGAGGCAGATGCCGAGCGTCGGTACGCCGACGGAGACCGCCGCCCGGATCAGCTCCTTGACCGGGCCGATCCAGTCGAGCACCTCGTCGTCGTTGGCGCTCATCGCGCCACCCATCACCAGCAGGCCCGCGTAGCCGTCGAGGGTGGGCACCGCGTCGCCGGCGTACGGGTGGCACACCTCGAGCGTGGCCCCCGCCTCGGCGAGCCACTCGCCGAACAGGTGCGGCGGGTCGTCGAGCTCGGGCTGGATGACCAGGGTCTTCACGCGACTCCTTCGGGTTCGTCGGGGATGAGGGCGAGGAAGACCAGGCCGAGCCCGACCAGCAGCAGCAGGAACGCCACCCAGCTGCCCGAGATCACACCGGCGAGCATGCAGAGCACGCCGGTGGCGATGCTGGCGATCTTGGCCGGCCGCTCCGCCTCGGGCAGCAGCCGCAGCGCGGTGGCGCTCGATCCGATGAGGAGCCCGGCCACGACCACGGCGGCCACGCCGGCGGCACGGTGGCCGCCCGCGGCGAAGGTCAGCAGCGCGAGGATCGCGACGAAGACCCCGATGCCGACCACGATGCGCAGGACCATGCGCAGCCGGCGCACCCGGTCCTCGCTGTAGACACGCATCTGTGTGGGTGCCTAGAGCACCGGCAGCATCTGGTCGCGCTCGAACGCCGAGACCTGGCCCCGGTAGGCGTCCCACTCGGCGCGCTTGTTGCGCAGGAAGAAGTCGAAGACGTGCTCGCCGAGGGTCTCGGCGAGCAGCTCGGACTTCTCGGCGATCCCGATCGCCTCGTTGAGGCTCTTGGGCAGCGGCTCGATCCCGAGGCTCTGCCGCTCGCGCTCGGTGAGGGACCAGACGTCGTCCTCGGCCTCGCGCGGGAGGTCGAGCGCTTGGTCGATGCCCTTCATGCCCGCGGCCAGCACCACCGCGAACGCCAGGTAGGGGTTGCAGGCGGCATCGAGGGTGCGCAGCTCGATGCGAGTGGACTGGCCCTTGAGCGGCTTGTACATCGGGACCCGGATCATCGCGCTGCGGTTGTTGTGGCCCCAGCAGACGTAGGACGGCGCCTCGGCGCCGACCATCATCCGCTTGTAGCTGTTGACCCACTGGTTGGTGACCACGCTGATCTCCTGCGCGTGGGCCAGGATGCCCGCGATGAACTGCCGGCCGACCTTGGAGAGCTGGTACTCGCTGCCGGCCTCGTAGAAGGCGTTCTGGTCGCCCTCGAACAGGCTCACGTGGGTGTGCATCCCGGAGCCCGGATGGGTGGTGAACGGCTTGGGCATGAACGTCGCCCAGATGCCCTGGCTCAGCGCCACCTCCCGGACCACCGTGCGGAAGGTCATGATGTTGTCGGCCGTGCTCAGCGCATCGGCGTACCGCAGGTCGATCTCCTGCTGGCCTGGGCCGCCCTCGTGGTGGCTGAACTCCACCGAGATGCCCATCGACTCCAGCATCGTGATCGCCTCGCGGCGGAAGTCCGAGCCCTTGCTCTGTGCGGTGTGGTCGAAGTAGCCGCTGCGGTCGACCGGCACCGGCTCGGCACCGGCCTCGGGGTTGTTCTTGAACAGGTAGAACTCGATCTCGGGGTGGGTGTAGAAGGTGAACCCCTGGTCGGCCGCGTTGGCCAGCGTGCGCTTGAGGACGAACCGCGGGTCGGCGTACGACGGCGAGCCGTCGGGCATCACGATGTCGCAGAACATCCGGGCCGTGCTGGGCCCTTCGCCGCGCCACGGGAGGATCTGGAACGTCGACGGGTCTGGCTTGGCCAGCATGTCGGACTCGTAGACCCGCGCGAACCCCTCGATCGCGGAGCCGTCGAAGCCGATGCCCTCCGCGAACGCGCCCTCGAGCTCGGCCGGCGCCACCGCGACCGACTTGAGGAACCCGAGCACGTCGGTGAACCACAGCCGCACGAACCGGACGTCACGCTCCTCGAGCGCACGCAGCACGAAGTCTTCCTGCTTGCCCATGGCATCAGCCTATTGGTGGGTGCCCCGACTGGCGCCGGGACCGTCGACTGACCCGTATTGCATGTCAGAAGACGGTTCGGGCGTGCTGAGTGGGTCACTCGATGTTTCCCCGGCGCCGGTTGCTAACCCATCCGCATCGGGTCACCCGGGGGCACGGTCAGGCCGGGCAGGCTCTCGGGCGCGAGCAGCACCAGCAGGCCGAGCCCCGCCAGGAGCACCGCCGTTGCCAGGGGTAGGTAGCGCCAGGGAAGGGTCTTCTCGGCGGCGATCGTCGCGGCCACCAGCGCCATCCAGGACACGCTCATGACTCCGAGTGCGAACAGCGAGGCCATCAGCGCCCAGCAGCACCCGACGCACCAGGCACCGTTCCGGAGTCCCATCCGCACCGCGCCGGTGCGCCCACCCCGCCACGAGCCGAGGAAGGAGCCGAGCGGGCTGCGGCACCTGGCCAGGCACACGTCCTTGAGCGGGGTCAGCTCGTAGACGGCCGCGACGAAGAGTGTCGTGGCGGCCAGGGCGTGGCCGCCCCGATCCCAGGCGAGCCGGTCGCCGAGCACGGCCGTGGCCGCGGACCCCAGCAGGTAGGCGAGGAGCCCGGCGCCGGTCCAGGTCAGGAGGTAGCCACCGACGAAGAGCCACGGCGAGAACGGGGAGGCGTCCCTGGTGACCTTGGTGTAGAGGGCGACGACCGGCGCGACCGACGGGAACATCATCGCCGCCATCATCACCACCCACACACCGAGGAACCACGCCAAGCCGCCGAGGTCGGTCCAGGGTCCGGCGTCCATGCCGCGCATCTCCTGCACGGTCCACACCCAGCCGACGAGCGCGACGACGAACAAGGCGGCCACCAGGCCGAGCCGGGCGCGTGCTGCGGCGTAGGTCGGAGCCAGGCCAGCGCCCGTCGCGCGGCGCCCCCCGAGCAATGTCATCGGCGTCCTACGCCGCCCAGGAGAACTCCGACTTGGACAGACCGGTGCGGCCCTCGTAGGTGATTCCGAACGCGTTGATGCGGGTGTGCTTGGCCTCGGCCATCGTGAGGTCGGAGCCCACCGGGTGGAACATGCCGTGGAATCGCACGGGCTCGCCCGTCTCGACGCCGAACGGGACGATGTCCTCGATCTCGAAGTCGATCGTCTCCCCGACGCGAACAGTGTGGAGCAGACCGTCGTCGTTGATGCTGATCGCGGCGCGTTCGACGCCGAGCACCTCACCGACGAGGGGGGCCAGGGCGCCCATCGGACCGCCGAGCTGTCCGCCGAACACCTTCACCAGCTTGTCGAACTGCTCGTCGTCCGCCTCGTCGTCGACGTACACGCCAAGCCGCCAGTCCCCGTCCGTCATCACCTTGGGGGTCTCGGCGATCAGCACCACTCGGCGATCTGCGATGTCGGTGCCATCGACCTCCCCTTCCCGGATCCTGAAGGCCAGGACGACCCGGCAGTAGTCGTAGGTCGCACCGTGGTCCAGGGACGTGTTGCACGGGCACATCAGCTCGCACGAACAGGTCTCCGAGTAGCTGCCGCTCAGGGTCCAAGCCATGACAGCCCCCTTCCCCTCAACCCACAAGTCTCCGACTCGCCCCAGGGCGGGGTCAATGGACCGTCGTGACCATTCCTGAACCGCGGACGTCAGGACTTCGGCACGTTCTCCAGCTCGGCCAGCCACGCCGTCGGGTGCGCGTCGGAGGGCATCCGCCAGTCACCGCGGGGGGACATGGTGCCGCCGGCACTGACCTTGGGGCCGTTGGGGAGCGCCGAGCGCTTGAACTGGCTGGCGAAGAACCGCTTGATGAAGACCTCGAGCCACTTCCGGATGGTGGCGAGGTCATAGGACACCCGGCGCTCCTCGGGAAAGTTGGGCGGCCACTCCCCCTGCTTCTCGTCGCGCCAGGCATGCCAGGCGAGGAAGGCGATCCTCGACGGCTTGTCTCCGAAGCGCAGGACACGGAAGAGCGTGAAGTCCTGGAGCGAGTACGGACCGACCGAGTCCTCGGTCGCCTGCGGCAGCTTGTCCTCGCGGGTCGGGATCAGCTCGGGGGTGATCTCCTGCTCGACGATCTCTCCGAGCAGCTCGTTGGTCTCGTCGTCGAACTCACCATTGCCTGCCACCCAGCGGATCAGGTGCTGGACGAGGGTCTTGGGTACGCCGGCGTTGACGCCGTAGTGCGACATCTGGTCCCCGACGCCGTAGGTGCACCAGCCGAGCGCGAGCTCGGACAGGTCGCCGGTCCCGACGACGATCCCCCCGCGGTGGTTGGCCAGCCGGAACAGGTAGTCGGTGCGCAGCCCGGCCTGGACGTTCTCGAAGGTGACGTCGTAGACCTCCTCGCCGTCGGCGAAGGGATGGTCGATGTCGCTGAGCATCTGCCGCGCGGCCGCGGTGATGTCGAGCTCCTCGAAGGTGATGCCGAGCGACTTGGCCAGCCGGGTGGCGTAGGACTTCGTCTGCTCTCCGGTCGCGAAGCCGGGCATCGTGAACCCGTGGATGTCGGACCGGGGACGGCCCAGCCGGTCCATGGCCTTCGCGGTGACGATCAGGGCGTGGGTGGAGTCGAGGCCGCCGCTGAGGCCGATGACCGCCTTCGGCTGGCCGATCGCGGTCAGCCGCTGCTCGATCCCGGAGACCTGGATGTTGTAGGCCTCGTAACAGTCGAGCGCCAGCCGCTCCGGGTCGTCGGGGACGAACGGGAACCGGTCCACCTTCCGGCGCAGCCCCACGTCGCCGGTCGGCGGGTCGAGCTCGAGCTCGACGGTGCGGAACCGGTCTACCCGCTCCTGGTGGGTGCGCCGGTTGTCGTCGTGCGTGCCCTGCCGCAGCCGGTCCTGGCGGAGCCGGACGAGGTCGACGTCCGCGACCGTGCAGACCGGTCCCTCGGGGAACCGCGGCCCCTCGGCGAGCAGCTCTCCGGACTCATAGACCATCGTCTGCCCGTCCCAGCTCAGGTCGGTGGTCGACTCCCCTTGCCCTGCGGCGGAGAAGACGTACGCCGCATTGCAGCGCGCGCTGGCGCTGCGGGCCAGCAGCGTGCGGTCCTCGGCACGCGCCACGGTGATCGGGCTGCCGGAGAGGTTGGCGACCACGGTGGCGCCCGCCAGGGTGGCCTCGGCGCTGGGCGGGATCGGCACCCACATGTCCTCGCAGATCTCCACGTGGAGCTTGAGGTCGGGATGGTCGGTGGCGGCGAAGATCAGGTCCGGCCCGAGCGGCACGACCGAGCCGCAGACCTCGATCATCTCGCCGCGGCGGTCGTCGCCGGGAGCGAACCAGCGGCGTTCGTAGAACTCGCGGTAGGTCGGCAGGTAGGACTTCGCCGCCACGCCCAGGATCCGGCCCTTGTGGACCACGGCCGCACAGTTGAGCACCCGCGTGCCGTGCACCAGTGGAACGCCGACCACGAGGATCGGCAGCAGGTCGGCACTGCCCCGGACGACGTCGTGAAGCGCGTCGTGCGCGGCGTCGAGCAGCGTCTCCTGGAGGAACAGGTCGTCGACGGCGTACCCGGTCAGGCACAGCTCCGGGAAGACCGCCACCGCCACCGCGTTGTCGTGGCACTCCCGCGCCTGGGCCAGCACAGCCTTCGCGTTGGCCGCCGGGTCCGCGATCGCAACGGGCAGCGTGCAGGCCGCGACGCGGGCGAACCCGTGCGCGTAGGCGGAGTAGAAGTCCACGCTTCGAGTCTAGAGAGACCGGTTCCGATGAGTCGGCGTACCGCACCGGGTCTCTGCTGGCATGACTCTCGCAGCGGCGAACGCCATCACCCCCTGTCTGTGGTTCGACCACGAGCTGGAGGAGGCGGCTGGGTTCTACACCTCGATCTTCCCGAACTCCTCGATCGGACATCTCGCGCGCTACACCGAGTCCGGCCCGGGCGAGCCGGGCACGGTGATGGCCGGTGAGTTCACCATCGACGGGCTGACCTTCCGGGCCATCAACGGCGGTCCCGCGCACGCCGGCTTCAGCGAGTCGATCTCCTTCTCGGTGACGTGTGCGGACCAGGCCGAGGTCGACCACTACTGGAGCTCGCTCACCGCCGACGGCGGCGAGCCATCGGTCTGCGGGTGGCTCAAGGACCGCTACGGGCTGTCGTGGCAGATCGTCCCGCGCCGGCTCTACGAGCTGATGGAGGACCCCGACCCGCGGCGGGCCACCGCCGCCACCGAGGCGATGCTGCGGATGACCAGGATCGTGGTCGTCGAGCTCGAGGCGGCCGCCGACGCCGCGGTCTAGCCTCGCTGGTCGAGCCTGTCGAGACCTCCCCCACCACCGCTGGTCGAGCCTGTCGAGACCTCCGCCACCACCGCTGGTCGAGCCTGTCGAGACCTCCCCCACCACCGCTGGTCGAGCCTGTTGAACCGCCCTGGGTTCGCTGGAGGCTCCATCGTTTGGGAACGAGGATGGAGTTATGCCGAGGGACATCACGCCTGGGAAGCCGAGCACGCGGCGGTACAGCCAGGAAGAGAAGGACGCGGCGGTGCGGATGGTTCGGACGCTGCGCGCCGAGCTGGGCACCGATATCGGGACGATCGCACGGGTGGCGCGCCAGCTGGGTTACGGGTTGGAGTCGGTGCGGGCCTGGGTGCGTCAGGCCGAGATCGACGAGGGTCACGCGCCGGGTGTGACCACCGACGAGGCAGCCAGGGTCAAGGCGCTGGAGCAGGAGAACCGTGAACTGCGGCGGGCCAACGAGATCCTGCGACGGGCCGCGACTTTCTTCGGGGCGGAGCTCGACCGCCAACAGCCCTGATCGTGGCGTTCATCGATGCCAACCGGCACGAGCTCTTCGAGGGACGTCAGCTCGGGGTCGAGCCCATCTGTCGGGTCCTGCGTGGCGCAGGACTCCAGGTGGCTCCGAGCAGCTACTACGCCGTCAAGACCCGCCCGGCCTCGTCGAGGTCGCAACGCGACGCAGTGATGAGACCGCTGATCCGGCAGTTGTGGGAAGACAACTACCGCGTCTACGGGACCCGGAAACTGTGGAAGGCCGCCCGCCGGGCCGGCCACGACCTCGGCCGGGACCAGGTGGCCCGGCTGATGCGGCTGGAGGGCATCGAAGGGGCCCGGCGGACCAAGCGGCTCCGGACCACCAGACCCGACCCGGGCGCGTCGAGGCATCCAGACCTGGTCGAGCGGGTCTTCACCGCCACGGCACCCAACCAGCTCTGGGTCACCGACCTGACCTACGTGCCGACCTGGGCCGGGGTGGCCTACGTCTGCTTCATCACCGACGTCTTCAGCCGGATGATCGTGGGCTGGCGGGTCGCCTCACACATGCGCACCACCATGGTGCTCGACGCGATCGAGATGGCCCGCTGGTCCCGCGGCGCTCAGCTGAGCGGACAACGGTTCGAAGGGCTGCGCTGTCACAGCGACGCAGGCAGCCAG
>NZ_DASUFR010000113.1:0-9569 GCF_036274455.1 Nocardioides sp.
GTCGCGCAGCTGTGCGATCGTCTGCTCCACCCGCTCGCCGACACCGTCGATCGGCACCCGGTAGATGTCCGCGAGCCGCGACACCAGCAGGTGCTCCTTGGCCAGGAAGTCGAACGCGTCGATGCCGACGAGCGCCTCGACCCGGCGCACCCCGGCGCCGATCGACGCCTCGTGCAGGATCTTGACGAGGCCCAGCTGACCGGACCGGGCGGCGTGGGTGCCGCCGCACAGTTCCCGGGCGTACTCGCCGACCTCGACCACGCGCACCTCGTCGCCGTACTTCTCGCCGAACAGCGCCATCGCGCCCAGTTCGCGGGCCTTGGCCTGGCTCGTCACGAACGCCCGGACCTCCAGGTCGTCCATGAGTACGGTGTTGACCTGCTGCTCCACGTCGCGCAGCACGGCCGGCGACACCGCGCCCGGGGTGTTGAAGTCGAACCGCAGCCGGCCCGGGGCGTTCAGCGAACCCGCCTGGGTCGCGGACTCCCCGAGGAAGTTGCGCATCGTCTGGTGGATCAGGTGGGTCGCCGTGTGCGACCGCGAAATCGCCCGACGGCGGGTGATGTCGATCTCCGCGTACGCGTCCTCGCCGGCCCGGATCTCGCCCCGAGTGACCCGTCCCCGGTGCACGATCAGCCCCGGCAGCGGCTGCTGCACGTCGTCGACGGCGACCTGCCCGCCGCCGACCGTGATCCGGCCGGTGTCCGGCTGCTGGCCGCCGCCCTCGGCGTAGAACGGGGTCGTGTCCAGGACGATCTCGACGGCGTCGCCCTCGTGCGCCACCGGCAGCGGGGCTCCGCTGCGGTCCAGCACCGCGCGCACCGTCGACTCGCGCGCCACCTCGGCGTACCCGGTGAAGGTGATCGGCCCGCCGTCCAGGACCGTCCGGTACTCCGACAGGTCGGCGTGCCCGGTCTTGCGGGCCTGCGCGTCGGCCTTCGCCCGGGTGCGCTGCTCCAGCATGAGGCGCTGGAAGGCGTCGGTGTCCACGGACAGGCCCGCCTCGGCCGCGATCTCCAGGGTGAGGTCGATCGGGAACCCGTACGTGTCGTGCAGTTGGAACGCCTTCGCCCCGTCGAGGCCGGCGCCGCCGGTGGACCGGGTCTCGGTGATCGCCTGGTCGAGGATCGTCGTGCCCTGGCGCAGGGTGGCGAGGAACGCCTCCTCCTCCGCGTAGGCGTACTGCGAGATCCGGCCGAAGTCGGTCGCGATCTCCGGGTAGGACGGGGCCATGCAGTCGCGCGCCACCGGCAGCAGGTGCGGCAGCGCGGCCTCGTGGAAGCCGAGCAGGCGCACGGACCGGATCGCGCGGCGCATGATGCGCCGCAGCACGTAGCCCCGGCCCTCGTTGCCGGGGGTGACGCCGTCGCCGATGAGCATCATCGCGCTGCGCACGTGGTCGCTGACGACCCGGAACCGGACGTCGTCGTCGTGGTCCTTGCCGTAGCGGCGACCGGACAGCTCGCTGGCCCGCTCGATGACGGGGAAGATCTCGTCGATCTCGTACATGTTCTGCTTGCCCTGGAGCAGGAAGGCGACCCGTTCGAGGCCCATCCCGGTGTCGATGTTCTTCTTCGGCAGCGAGCCCGCGATGTCGAAGTCCTCCTTCGACCGCACCGCGGAGAGCTCGTCCTGCATGAACACCAGGTTCCAGAACTCGAGGTACCGGTCCTCGGCGGAGAAGTCGCCCTCGGGGCCGTAGTCCGGGCCGCGGTCGATCAGGATCTCCGAGCACGGGCCGCCGGGACCGGGCACGCCCATGGACCAGTAGTTCTCCTTCTTGCCGAGGCGGACGATCCGCTCGTCGGGGAATCCGGTGACCTTGCGCCACAGCTCGACCGCCTCCGCGTCGTCGTCGTACACGGTCGGCCACAGCCGGTCCTCCGGGAAGCCGAAGCCACCGTCCTCGATCGACTTGGTGACCAGCTCCCAGGCGAGCTCGATCGCGCCCTCCTTGAAGTAGTCGCCGAAGGAGAAGTTGCCGCACATCTCGAAGAACGTGCCGTGCCGCGTGGTCTTGCCGACGTCCTCGATGTCGGGGGTGCGCACGCACTTCTGGACGCTCACCGCACGGGAGTACGGCGGGGTCTCCCGGCCGAGGAAGTAGGGCTTGAACGGCACCATGCCGGCGTTGACGAAGAGCAGGGTCGGGTCGTCGAGCAGCAACGAGGCGGACGGTACGACGGTGTGGGCACCCCAGCGCGTGTCGTTCTCGAAGTGCGCGACGAAGTTCCGCCGGATCTGTGCGGTGTCCATCAGCTCCTGCCCTCCTCTTCCTGTCCCGCTGTCAGCTCTGGTCGTCCATGAGGCTTGAGCGCGAACCGCTCCCGCAACTCGGTTTCCGCCTCGGCCTTGCCCTGGGCGACCTCGTCACGGAACATCCGGGCGCCGACCGCCAGCCCGTTGAGCCGGTCCTGGAGTCCGTCGACGGTGAGCGCCTCGGCCGCACGGCGACCGCGGATCATCACATAGATCGCAGTCCCGGCCCCGGCGACGAACCAGAGCCCGCGCCTCATGCTCTTGGGGTCCCCGCGGAACTGTGCGCGGGAGGAGCGCAGCGGGGGGAGCGCAGAACTTCATGGAGTGTATTCATGCCGCGGAGCCCTCGGCCCGCTGCTCGGCGGCCATGGCGGCTCGCTGCCGGGCCGCCCACTCCCGGCGCGCTTCGCGGATCTCCGCGCGCCGCTGCTTGCGCGACCGCTTGACCTCCTGACGCATGTGGAACCGGATCCGGTTGCGGGTCTCGGGCGCCAGCGCCCGGCGCAGCCCCTGGAAGAGCGAAGCGGTCTGGACGACGGTCTCCTTCAGCAGGAGGTCGGCGAAGACCGGCGCGGGCACGGTCGGCACCGGCTCGGCTGCCTCCGGCTCGGGCTCGGGCTCACCCACTCGGGTGATGACGAACTCGGTGGTGACCGCTCGGCTCGCGTCGAAGGTCGCGAAAGTGCCATCCGCGGGCTGCTCCGAGCGCACCTTCGCGTCACTCGACGAGGAACGGCGGGGCTCCAGCCGCTGCTCCAACCGGTGCACGCGCCGGGCGAGCACGCCGACCATGACGGCCAGCACGCCGGTGACGACCAGCAGCACCCACACCATGGCAACCGACCCTATCGCGCGGTCATTTGCGGTTCTTCTTGACGCTTCCGTGGGTGCCCGCGCGCCCACCGGATCGCGTCTCGCCTCGCGCCATCCGGTGATACGGCGGGACTCGGCGGGGTGGCGGTGGCCTTTGAACGCTTGAACCGCTGACCCGGGTTGATAGGTCACCGCCGCCGGGACCGAGCGGCCTGCTCCGCGCGCGGCCGCCCACCCACGGACATGTCACGAGAGCCTCATCTCCCGCGGATGATCCGGCGGATCCGCTCCCAGCGCTCCTTGATCGCGGCCTCGGCGCCGAGCGAGGTCGGCTTGTAGTACTCCGCGTCGAGCACCACGTCCGGGGCGTACTGCTGCTCGGCGATGCCGAAAGGCTCGTCGTGGCTGTAGGTGTAGGACGTGCCGTGGCCGAGCTTCTTGGCACCCTGGTAGTGGGCGTCGCGCAGGTGCGGCGGCACCGGGCCGATCTTGCCCGCGCGTACGTCGGCCGAGGCGGCCTCGATCGCGGTGATGACCGCGTTCGACTTGGGTGCGATGGCCAGCGCGATCGTCGCCTGCGCCAGGTTGAGCCTCGCCTCCGGCATGCCGATCAGCTGGACCGCCTGCGCGGCGGCCACCGCGGTCGGGAGCGCGGTCGGGTCGGCAAGGCCGATGTCCTCGCTGGCGAGGATCACCAGCCGCCGGGCGATGAACCGTGGGTCCTCCCCCGCCTCGATCATCCGGGCCAGGTAGTGCAGCGCCGCGTCGACGTCCGAGCCGCGCAGCGACTTGATGAACGCGCTGGTCACGTCGTAGTGCTGGTCGCCCTGGCGGTCGTAGCGCACCGCCGCCTGGTCGACGGCGGTCTCGGCCGTCTCGAGGTCGATGGTGGTGCTGCCCCGCGAGGCGGCCGCGCCGGCCGAGGCCTCGAGGTAGGTCAGCGAGCGCCGCGCGTCGCCGCCCGCGAGCCGGACCAGGTGGTCCAGCGCGTCCTCGTCGACGGTGTAGGCACCGGCCAGCCCGCGCGGGTCGGTCAGCGCCCGGTCCAGCACCGCCCGGACGTCGTCGTCGGTCAGCGACTCCAGCCGCAGCAGCAGGCTGCGCGAGAGCAGCGGGGAGATCACGGAGAAGAACGGGTTCTCGGTGGTCGCGGCGACCAGGGTGACCCAGCGGTTCTCGACGCCGGGCAGCAGTGCGTCCTGCTGGGCCTTGCTGAATCGGTGCACCTCGTCGACGAACAGGACGGTCTCGTGGCCTGTGGCCACGAGCTCGGCCCGCGCGGCGTCGATCGCGGCCCTCACCTCCCGCACCCCCGCCGAGACCGCCGAGACCTCGACGAACCTCCGGTCGGTCTGCTGGCTCAGGATGGCCGCGATCGTGGTCTTCCCGGTGCCGGGCGGGCCCCACAGCAGCAGCGACATCGACTGGTCGCCCTCCACCAGCTGACGCAGCGGAGAGCCGGGCGCGCGCAGCTGCTCCTGCCCCACGAGCTCGTCCAGCGTGCGCGGCCGCATGCGTACGGCGAGGGGTGCCGACGCGTGCCCCGCCGAGCTCAGCGAACCGCTGCCGGCGCCGCCCTGGCCACGTGCCGCGGCCGCGGGCTGGCGGAGCGCGCCGGTGTCGAAGAGCTCGTCAGCCTCGCCCAAAGGACTTCGAACCCAGGTCGAACCAGGTGTCTGTGTAGCCGGGGTGGTTGAGGATGTCGTCGCCCATCGTCGTCTCGCCGGGAACCGCGTTGCCCTGCGCGTCCACGCCGAGCAGCGGCGCGGTGATGGGCTCGGCCGGGTGGTGCCCGATGTCGCCCGGGAAGTGGCAGGCCACCTTGTGCTTGGGTCCGATCTGGAGCAGCGGCGGCTCGACCTTGGCGCAGATCTCCTGCGCGATCGGGCAGCGGGTGCGGAAGCGGCAGCCCGAGGGCGGGTTGATCGGGCTGGGTACGTCGCCGGTCAGCCGGATCCGCTCACGCCGTCCACCGACGGCGGCCTGCTTGACGTCGGGCACCGCCGAGAGCAGCGCCTGGGTGTAGGGGTGGTGGGCGTGGAGGTAGATGCTCTCGCGGTCGCCGATCTCGACGATCTTGCCGAGGTACATCACCGCGACCTCGGGGCAGAAGTGCCGGACCACCGCCAGGTCGTGGGCGATGAACAGGAACGCGACGTTGAACTCCTGCTGGATCCCCTGCAGCAGGTTGACCACCTGTGCCTGGATGGAGACGTCGAGCGCGGAGACGGGCTCGTCGGCGACCAGCAGCTTGGGGTTCAGGGTCAGCGCCCGGGCGATGCCGATGCGCTGGCGCTGTCCGCCGGAGAACTCGTTGGGGAACCGGTTGTAGTGCTCGGGGTTGAGCCCGACGATCTCGAGCAGCTCCTTGACCCTCGGCAGCACCTGCTTCTCGGGCACGATCTTGTGGATGCGCAGGGGGGCACCGATGATCGAGCCGACGGTGTGCCTCGGGTTGAGCGAGGTGTAGGGGTCCTGGAAGATCATCTGGATCTGGCGCCGCAGCGGCTTGAGCTCGCGCGTGTTGAGGTGCGCGATGTCTCGGCCCTCGAAGTTGATGGCGCCGCCGGTCGGCTCCAGCAGCCGGGTGATCAGCCGGCCGGTGGTGGACTTGCCGCAGCCGGACTCACCGACCAGCCCGAGCGAGCCGCCCTCGACCACCTCGAACGAGACGCCGTCGACGGCCTGCACGTGGCCGACGGTGCGGTGGATGAGCCCCTGCGACTTGACCGGGAAGTACATCCGCAGGTTGTCGACGGTGAGGATCGGCTTGGCGTCCTTGGGGGCCTCGACCGCGGAGAACCCCTCGAAGACGTCGATGTCGGCGTCGGTGATGAGGGTGGGCTCCTCGGCCTCCGTGCCGGCCTCGTCGGGGCCGGTCCCCGGCTCGGTGTGCTCCGCGGTGGACATCAGGATCCGCTCTTCTCGGTCAGCTCGTCGACCAGGTCCGGAGCGATCTCCGGGAGGACCTCGGCCTGGTAGATGCTCTCGGGATCGGCCAGGTGACAGCGCTTGAGGTGGGTGCTACCGCGGCTGCCCGGCGCCAGCTCGGGCGTCGTGGTGCGGCACAGGTCGCCGGGCACCTTGTCGCGGTGCGTGCAGCGCGGGTGGAAGTGGCAGCCCGAGGGTGGGTTGAGGAGACTGGGTGGGCTGCCCGGGATCGGGATCAGCTTGGCGCTGGTGTCACCGGTGACCTCCGGCACGCTCGAGAGCAGCCCCCAGGTGTAGGGCATCTCGGGATGGGTGAGGATCTCGGAGGTCTTGCCGTACTCGACCGCACGGCCGCCGTACATCACCAGGGTGTCGTCGGTCATCTCGGCCACGACGCCGAGGTCGTGGGTGATGATGATGATCGCGGAGTTGAACTCCTTCTGGAGGTCCTGCAGGAGGTCGAGGATCTGCGCCTGGACGGTGACGTCCAGTGCCGTGGTCGGTTCGTCGGCGATCAGCATCGACGGGTCGTTGACCAGCCCCATCGCGATCATCGCGCGCTGCCGCATGCCACCGGAGAACTGGTGCGGGTAGTCGTCGACCCTGCGGTCCGGCTGCGGGATCCCCACCCGGTCGAGCAGCTCGATGGCCCGGCGCCGGGCCGCGCTCTTGGACGCGTCGGAGTGCACGCGGTAGGCCTCGATGATCTGCGCACCCACGGTGTAGTAGGGGTGCAAGGACGAGAGCGGGTCCTGGAAGATCATCGCCACGTCGCGGCCGCGACGCTTGCGCATCTGGTCCTCGGTCAGCGTCAGCACGTCGGTCCCGTCGAGGATGATCTGGCCCGACAGCTGGGCGTTGGTGCCGTGGAAGAGACCCATGATCGCCGAGCTCGACACCGACTTGCCCGAGCCGGACTCGCCCACGATCCCGAGCGTCTGGCCGCGCCCGACGGTGTAGCTCAGCCCGTCGACGGCCTTGACGATGCCGTCACCGGTCGGGAAGTGGACCTTGAGGTCCTTGACGACGAGGAGGGGGTCGCCCGTGGACGGACCGCCGGGCGTGCTCTCCTCGAGGGTCGTTGCAGAAGATGACACGTGCCTACCTAACCCTGTTCAGCCAACTGATGCTAGCCGAGCCGCACCCGCGGGTCGATCACGGCGTACAGCAGGTCGACGATGATGTTGGCGGTGATCACGATCGTCGCGATCAGCAGCACGATGCCTACCACCAGGGCGAGGTCGTGGCGCTGGATGGCGGCGACCGACATCTTGCCGACGCCGTTGAAGTTGAAGACCTGCTCGGTGATGATCGTGCCGCCCAGCAGCCCGGCCAGGTCGAGACCGGACAGGGTGACAAGCGGGGTCAGGGTTGCGCGCAGCGTGTGCTTGCCGATCACCCGGCGTTTGGTGAGCCCCTTGGCGCGCGCGGTGCGGATGTAGTCCTCGGTCATGGTCTCGAGCACGAACGCCCGGGTCATCCGGATGTAGCCCGCCATGTAGACCAGCGCGAGGGTGATCGCCGGGAGGATCATCCCGGTCGCCCACAGCCATGGACTCTCCGTGAGCGGGGTGTAGACCGGCAGCTTCACGATCTGCCAGCGGATCGCGACGAACTTCAGCAGCAGCAGGCCGATGAAGAACGTCGGGAAGGCGAAGGCGACCAGCGCGAGGCCGACGATCGCGCGATCGATGAACCGGCCCTTGAACAGCGCAGCCGTGACGCCGAAGACGACGCCGCCGGTGATCCAGAGGATGTACGCCGCGATCGCCAGCGAGATCGAGACCGGCAGCTTGTCCTTGAGCAGCTCGTTGACCGTCTTGTTGTAGGTGTAGGACAGGCCCAGGCAGCCAGGGGCGCAGTGGACGACCTGCTCGGGGTTCGCCTCGCGCAGCTTCTCGTCGTCCGGGAAGTCGCGGCCGACCACGAACCCCTTGGCGAACTTCGCCCACTGCTCGGCGAGCGGTTCGTTGAAGCCCAGGGCCTCGCGGGTGGTCTCGAGCTGCGCCGGGGTGCACTTGGGGCCGCAGGCGTAACGCTCGGGATGGTCGGAGCTGGCGTAGAAGAGGACGAAGGTGACCATGCTCATGACCACCATGAGCAGAATGCCGCTGATCACGCGGCGGATGGTGTAGGCGAACACGGTGCACCTCGGAACGTGTGGGTGGGATCCGTCGGTCTCCGGTTCCGTCCGGCCCCGCCGATCGGGCGGGGCCGGACGGGCCGGGTCTAGCTGGTGTTGCTGTGTTGCTCCGCGTCCCGAGACGCGGCTGTCACTTCTTCAGTTGTCTGCGTCAGCTCTTGACGGCGATGACCCCCAGGTCCGCGTAACCGAAGGTGCCGATCGCGTTGACGTAGTTGACGATGTTGGAACCGTGCAGGAAGTAGAACTGCGTGGTGTCCAGCGGGATGTAGGCAACCTGGTCGGAGAGCATCTTGTCGATGTCGGACCACATCTGGTTGGCCTTGTCGAGGTCGGTCTCGGCGGCCGCTGCATCCATGGCCGCGTTGATCTCGTCGCTCTTGAAGTTGCCGTAGTCCTGACCGTTCGAGGCCTTGCTCAGGTTGACCCGGCTGTCGAACAGCGGCGGGATCACCGTCGAGACCGACGGCCAGTCAGAACCCCAACCGCCCCAGATCAGGTCGGAGTCCGAGCCCGGCTTCTGGATCGTGTCGTAGTAGGGGCCCGAGGGGTCCAGACCGTCCAGCGTCACGTCGAACCCGGCCTGGTCGTAGCTGGCCTTGAGCGCCGCGAACGCCTTGTCGGTGGCGTCGGAGCCGATCGGGTAGGTCAGCTTGATCGGGATGGGCAGCGTCTCCCCGGAGTCCGCCAGCAGCTGCTTGGCGCCCTCGATGTCCGGCTTGCCGTCCGGGCTGTAGTTGGGGTTGGCCACGTAGCCCGGCGTGGTCGGGTTGACGATCGACTGCGAGGGCTTGGAGGACTTGTCGCCACCCAGCGCCGCGCTGTAGCCGGCCCGGTCGGTGGCCGCAGCCAGCGCCTGACGCACCTTCAGGTTGGTCAACCGGTTGAAGTTCGGCACCAGGTAGTTGCTGAACGGCGAGGCGAAGTTGACCGCACGGTCGGCCACCGCACCCGTGATCTGCGGGAACTGCGCCGGGGTGATGTTGCGGCTCGAGAAGGCGTTCTTGTCATCACCCTGGTCGGCGATCAGCCGGTCGATGATGACCTCCGCCTCGGTGCCGAGGGAGAAGGTGAACTTGTCGGGGTTCGCCTGCCGGTTGGTGTCTTCCTTCGGGTCCCAGTTCGGGTTGCGGACGAACGAGCCGCCCGAGTCCTCGTTCCACTCACCGTCGATCATGTACGGGCCGTCGGAGAACGGGACCAGCTGGGACTTGGCGCCCTTGTCCTGGTCCTGCCGGTAGGGGTCGAAGGAGCGCAGCGCCGCGAGCGCGAGCGGGAAGTCCGGCCACGGCTTCTTGAACCGGTAGGTGATGGTGTTGCCGTCACAGGTCACGGCCTTGTCGAAGAGGTCCTGACCCTGACCGGTGTAGGGGCCCTTGTAGGCCGGCGAACCGTCGGCGTCCTCGGGGATGTCGAGGTAGCC
>NZ_DASUFR010000114.1:0-18520 GCF_036274455.1 Nocardioides sp.
CTTGCGTGGTGAGAGGTTCGCACGCGAGATGTCGCCGTCGAAAGGGGCCAGCACACGCGGGTCCATCACCCGGCGCCACACGGCGGGCACGACGGCGAGCACGATCATGCCGGCGTACCCGGTCGGCAGCACCGGGGACTCCTCGAAGTCACGCAGCGACTGGTAGCGCCGGGTCGGGTTGGCGTGGTGGTCGCTGTGCCGCTGCAGGTGGTAGAGCAGCACGTTGGTCGCGATGTTGTTGGAGTTCCACGAGTGGGTGGGGTCGACCCGCTCGTAGCGCTGCCGCTCGCCGACGCCGACCTTCTGGCGCAGCATCCCGTAGTGCTCCATGTAGTTGACGACCTCGAGGAGCGAGAAGCCGACCACGGCCTGGATCACGAGGTAGGGCAGGATCCCGGCGCCCAGCCAGGCGACGAGCGCGCCCCACAGGACCAGCGACGTCAGCCAGGCGTTGAGGACGTCGTTCCCGATGCGCAATGGGTGCTGCCTCCGGCGGGCGTAGCGACGCTTCTCGAGACGCCACGCGCTCTTCAGCGACCCGATGACGGTGCGTGGCCAGAACTCGTAGAAGCTCTCGCCCACCCTGCTGCTGGCGGGGTCCTCCGGCGTCGCGACCCGGACGTGGTGGCCGCGGTTGTGCTCGATGTAGAAGTGGCCGTAGAAGCTCTGCGCCAACGCGATCTTGGACAGCCAGCGCTCGTGGCTCTCCTTCTTGTGGCCGAGCTCGTGCGCGGTGTTGATGCCGATCCCGCCGATGCACCCGATCGAGACCGCGAGGCCGACCTTCGCCCAGAGCGGGAGCCCACCTCCGACGCCCAGCGGGTCGCCGCGGGCGATGAGGTACATGGCGCCGACGAACCCGACGTACTGGATCGGCAGGAACAGGTAGGTGATCCACCGGTAGTAGCGGTCGTTCTCCAGTGCCTCGATCACGTCGTCGGGCGGGTTGGAGCGGTCGAGCCCGGCGACCAGGTCGATCGCCGGCACGATCACCAGGATCACCACCGGCCCGATCCAGAACAACCCCGGCCAGCCGGTGGCCAGCCAGCCGGCGTACCCGATGAAGAACAGGCTCGGCACCACGAGGCCGATCAGCCAGAGGTAGCGCTTCGGGTCCCGCCACCTCTCGGTCGAGCCGGCCGGGACGGTGCTGTTGGGGATGGCGTCCACTGCTCTCTCACCCTCTCGTCTTTACAGGTCACCCATGTCTGTAAAGCGCTTTACAGGACCATAGGGAATGTCAACCGGCGTGGCAAGGGTGCGCATGTAACTCCGTGTTACGTCCACTGGGACAGCGTTGGGACACCGACCTAGTGACACGAACACGGAGTTACAAGCGGTGGGGGCGCTCAGTCCTCCGGCGCCCCGTGCTCGGGCAGGTCCGGCAGCTCCTCGGCGTCGACCAGGCAGGTCCGGCAGAAGTTGATGCCGAACGGCGTGAGGTGGATCGACCGGCGCACCAGCTTGGGGAAGCGCACCGAGTGCATCGCCTCGAGCACGTCCGGCTGCGCCTCGAGCACCTGGTAGTCCCGCGCGTCCACGACCTGTTCGCTCGAGAACCACACGAGGCCCAGCCGGAACAGGTTGTTGAGGTAGGCCGGCACCTCGTCGCCGTACCGCACGCCGGCCCGGGCCCCGATCATCGTCAGCCCCGACGCCACCAGGGTGGAGCTGACCCGCCTGATCGGCCCGCCGGTACGGACGTCCACCGCGGGCTGCGGGCCCTCGCGGAGCATGTGCACCAGGATGCGGGCCTCGTCGGGAGCCAGGTCCTCCAGGATGCGGACGTACGCCGGGTGCGGCTCCTCCTCGCTCCACACGTCGCGCGACCGCTCGAGGAGCTCCTCGCCACGCTCGCGCAGGGTCGGCTCGCGCGCCGGCTCCACGACGTCGACCGGCTCCGGGATGACCTGGGCCAGGGCCGCGCCGCCGTCGAGCAGCGCGCGCGAGACCGGGACGCCGTCGGCGACGGCGCGGGCGACGTTCGAGACCGTGCGGGCGGCCACCGCGACGTCGAAGGCGACCTCCTGGAGGAGCTGGTCCGCGGCCTGGCGGTCGGTGAGCGCCCGGGCCAGCAGCCGCCCGGAGCGGATGTAGGAGCCGGCGGTCCACGCCATGGTCCGCACCGTCGTCGCCGCGACGATCCGGGCGAGACCGGGCAGCTCGCCGGTCGCCCGGACCCAGCGGTTGAGCTCGGCGTTGTGGTGGCTCACGAGCCGCCCGCCCCGAAGACGAGGAGGTGCAGGACACCCCCGGCGAAGCCCATCACGGCGCCGTGTGCGTAGAGCATCCACTCATCCTCCCGGAAGGCGGAGCGCATCATCTCGACGAAGTCCGCCGGCGGCAGCTCCTTGGTACGCCGGGCGAACAGCTCGCGCAGCCGCTCGCCCTGCTGCCGGCCGAACTCGGGGTCGCGGAAGGCCAGGTCGGTGCGGCCCACGGCCTCCACGGCGATCCCCTCACGGATCCGGTCGAGCTCGCTGCTGCCGACCGCGACCCGCACGACCGGCAGCAGCGGCCCGGCGGCGTCGTCGATCGCGGGCCGCAGCGCCCGTGCGAGCATCTGCCGGGTCCGGTCACCCCGCGGCCCGTTGAGGAGGAAGTCGCCGATCCGCTCGAGGGTGATGACCTCCTCGGCGATGCTCCGAGCGTAGACCTCGGCCGCCTCGTCCTGGCGGCGCAGGAACAGCCCGTGCACCGTGACGCCGAGGACCCGCCGCGGCTGGAGCGGCTCGAAGATCAGCCACATCCCGAGCTTGTTGGTGAGCCAGCCGACGACGACCCCCATCAGCGGCAGCAGCCACCACTGACCGAACCAGTGGTCGACCACGGCGACCGGGACGCCGAGCAGGAAGCCGAACACGAACCCGAAGGTCACCATCAGCCGCAGCTCGCGCCGCCCGACCTCGCGGAAGATCGAGGCGACCAGGCCGGGGTTGAGCCGGAAGTGCTCGATCACCATGAGCTTCGGGTCGAGCAGCTGGTCGATGTGCTCGCCGATCTCGTCGGTGATGCTGCGCACCACCGTGGGCAGCTGGGCCCGGACCCGGGTCACGACCCCCTGCTTGCCCCACGCAGGGAGGTCACGCCACAGCCGGGGGTGCTCGCGCCGCATGATGTCGTCGATCAGCTGCGGCAGGTCTGGCTCGAAGACGCTGACGATGTGCTCGGCGATCCGGTCCGGCTCCAGCTGCTGGTAGAAGTCCTTCGGGGTGCCGACCTTGGCGATCACCTTGTCGACCGCGAGGCTGCCCATCTTCGCCGCCCGGGCCGGGACGATGCCCTGCCAGCCGATGCCACCCTCGAGCAGGCCCGGGACCTCCTGGACCTTGCGGGGCAGCCCTCGCGCCAGCGGCTCGAGGCCGGGGACGTGGACGCCGTGGAACCGCTCCGGCTCGAAGAGCATCCACAGCCCGGACCAGTTGATCAGCCAGCCGACCACCCCGGTGAAGACCGGAATGGTGAGGATGTGCACCCAGTCGGCGCCGCTGACGTCGGTGAAGAACCAGTCGATCTCGAGCGTCGCCACCGGTCCACCTCGTCTCCCTCTCGGAGGGAGAACGTGCCAGTGCGGGCGGCGTCACGCCACCCCCCGGCGCGGTCGGTCAGCGACCGAGGTGCGGGAGGTGGGTCCGGTCGCGGGCGAGCTCGACGGCCTCGCGGAAGGCGCGGGAGACGTAGTCGGGAACGGTGAGGCCCCGGTCGCGCGCCCACAGCAGCTCCCGCTCGACGCGGGAGATCTGGTGCGCGAACTCCTCGGCCGTGTCGGCGATGCCGAGGGTGGCCATCACCTCGCCGAAGTCGGCCTTCTGACGGGCGTTGTTGGCCCCGACGGGGGCGAAGGAGACCCGCCGCATGAACCGGACCAGCCAGCGCTGCCACCCGGCGAGCTGGGTCCAGAGGCCGCGCGCGGAGAGCTGGTAGAAGGCGTAGTGGCCGGGCTCCTGGCGCTTGATCTGGCCGATCACGGTGTTCGCGATCGCTTCCTCGCCCATCTCGAGGGTGCCGCGATGGAGCAGGTTGTAGGCCAGGACGGCCGACCGCTCGGTGGCCATGCCGGTCAGGTAGTAGAGCATCCGGCACACGTCCTGGAACGGCCCGAGGTGGGCCAGCATCCCGAGGATCCTCAGCTTGATGCCGACCGAGTCCAGGTCCGGCGCGGCCGGCTCACGACCCAGCTCGACCTGGAGCCGGTCGAGGATCAGCCCGTGCTGGATCTCCTGCGGCTGCCACACGTCGGCGTAGAAGTGCCGGTCGATGTCGGGCGGGTCGGGCAGCATCGTGGTGAGCTCGAGCACGTTGCGGTCCACCTCCAGCTCGACCCTCGCCATGTAGTCGAGGACGTGGCCGAACCTCGCCTCGAACTCACGCGGCCGCAGCACCGTGAAGTCGACCGAGTCGAGCCGGATCGGTGGGTGGTCGTGCGCCAGCCTGTCGACGTGCTCGACCAGCCGGAGCTCGGTCGTTGGCAGGTATTGGACAGGCACGGCTGAAGGCTACCTTTCTCGTCGTGGGTGATTCGGCGCCGGCGGCGGTACGGATGGGCACCGGCACCGGGCGGGCCGTGATCGCGGCCGCGGCGCTGGGATCGGGCATCGCCTTCCTCGACGGCACCGTCGTCAACGTCGCCCTTCGCACCATCGGCAACGACCTCGGTGCGAGCCTCTCGCAGCTTCAGTGGATCACCAACGGATATTTGGTCTCCCTGGCCAGCCTGATCCTCCTCGGCGGCTCCCTCGGCGACCGGTTCGGACGGCGCCGGGTCTTCGTCATCGGCACGACCTGGTTCGCGATCGCGTCGATGATCTGCGGCGTCGCCCCCAACCCGGAGGTGCTGATCGCGGCCAGGGTGCTGCAGGGCGTCGGCGGCGCGCTGCTGACACCCGGCAGCCTCGCGATGATCCAGGGCGCGTTCGCGCACGACGACCGCGCCCCCGCGATCGGGGCCTGGACCGGGCTGACCAGCCTCTCGGCCGCCATCGGTCCCTTCGTGGGCGGTGGCCTCGTGGAATACGCCGACTGGCGGTGGATCTTCCTCATCAACGCGCCCCTGGCCGCGGTGACGGTGTTCATCGCGGTGCGCTGGGTGCCGGAGACGCGCGACGAGCACGCGTCGTCGCACTTCGACCTGCTGGGCGCGGTGCTGGCGGCCACTGCCCTGGGCGCGACGACGTACGCGCTCATCGAGTGGGGCCGCGGCATGGCCTGGGTGGCAGTCTGCGTGGGCGTCGTGGCTGCGGTCGGCTTCCTGGTCGTGGAGTCGCGCGAGCGCGAGCCGATGCTCGTGCTCGACATCTTCCGCAACCGCACCTTCAGCGCGGCCAACGCCATGACGCTGCTGGTCTACGGCGCCCTCGGCGCGATGAGCTTCTTCGTCACCATCCAGCTGCAGACGGTCAGCGGGTACGGCGCGCTGGCGGCCGGGGCGGCGTTCATCCCGTCGACGCTGGTGATGATCAGCTTCGCGTCGTACGCCGGCCGGCTGGCCATGCGGATCGGGCCGCGCATCCCGATGACGTGCGGGCCGCTCATCATGGCGGCGGGGATGCTGCTCTTCCGGCGCATCGGAGCCGACCCGTCATACATCCTCGATGTCCTGCCGGGCGTGATGGTGTTCGGGGTCGGGCTCACGCTCCTGGTGGCCCCGCTGACCGCGACCGTCCTCGCCGCGGCCCCCGACGAGCACGCGGGCATCGCCAGCGGGGTCAACAACGCCGTGGCGCGCGCCGGCTCGCTGCTGGCAGTGGCGGCGCTGCCGGTCGCCGTGGGGCTGCACGGGGCGGAGTACGCCGACCCGGTGGCCTTCGACGACTCGTTCGGCCTGGCGATGATGATCTGCGCCGGGCTGCTCGCAGTGGGCGGCGTGATCTCGTGGTTCCTGATCCACCCGGGGATCCTCGACCAGGCCGACTCCTCGGAGGAGGATCTCGACGGGACGACCGGCGCCGGATAGGCTGGCGCGCGCTGGGTGCGCATCACGAAACAAGGTGCACAATGCGCAACAAGGCGAAGAGCTCGGCGACCGCCACGATGGTGCGGCTCCTCGAGCATGCACGCTATGAGGTGCTGCCGACCTCCTCGGTCGAGGACAGCGTGCTCAAGCACGTCGGGACCGAGGTCCAGGTCACCGTCACGGCCTCACCCAGCAAGGGGCTCGAGGCCACCCTCGACCTCGCCGAGCGGTTGACCGGGCACGGCTACACCGTCGTACCTCACCTCGCGGCCCGGATGGTTCGCGACCGCGCCGAGCTCTCCGAGATCTGCGACCGCCTGACCGGCAAGGGGATCGCCCGGGTCTTCGTGCCCGCCGGCGACGCCGATCCTCCGGGCGGCTACCCGGACGCGCTGTCGATGCTCGAGGACCTCGCCGGTCTCGGCCGCCCCTTCGAGCACGTCGGCATCACCGGCTACCCCGAGTCGCACCCGACGATCAGTGACGACCTGACCATCCAGTCGATGTGGGACAAGCGCCGCTACGCAACGCACGTGGTGAGCAACCTGACCTTCGACCCCGAGGTGCTCACGGCCTGGGTGCAGCGGATGCGCAAGCGCGGGATCACCATGCCGCTGCTCCTCGGCATCCCTGGCCCGGTCGACCGCACGAAGCTGCTGGCCATGGCCACCAAGATCGGGGTCGGCGAATCGACCCGGTTCCTCGCCAAGCACAAGGGCACCTTCGCCAGGCTGGCCGCGCCCGGCGGCTTCACCGGCGAGCGCTTCCTCGAGAAGGTCGCGCCCGCGCTGTCACCGCCCGAGATGCTGGTCGAGGGGCTGCACGTGTTCACCTTCAACCAGGTCGCCGCCACCGAGGCCTGGCGCCGTCGGCTGCTCGAGCAGCTCACCGCGAAGGCCGGACCGTCGCGATAGTCCGTGACGAAATGGCTACCCGAACGGTGTTCTCCACAACCATTTCGTCACGGACTATCCCGGTGGCGGGGCGAGGAGCTCCTCCAGTGCCGCCTCGAGCCGGCCGTGGCCGGTGTCGACGACGGTGAGGGGGAGGCCGATGGTGGCGGCGGCGTCATCGGCACGGGCGCGGAGGTCGGGGTCGTCGGGCTCCTGCGCCAGCCAGATCACCCGGGTGTAGTGGCGGAAGTAGTCCTCGCGCAGCTCGGGGTGGCGGTCGAGCCCGAGCTCGCGGACCACTGTGCGCCGGAAGGACCGGACCAGGAAGTCGGTGAGCAGGTAGGTGCCGGGCTGCTCGTCCAGGAACGCCGCCAGCCGGGACTCGCCTGCGAACAGGTCGTAGCAGTGCAGGCCGGGCAGCCGGCGCAGGCCGAGCTCGGCGCAGACCTCGTCGAGGGCGCCGTAGGTGCCGCAGTCGGCGTAGGCCACCGCGACGGCGTCGTACGACGCGGCCAGCGACGTCGCGAGCGACCGGACCTCGCCGGCGATCAGGTGCGGCTGGTTGTGCAGCAGCGGCGGCAGGGGGTGGACGGCGACCGGCCAGCCGCGGCGGGCGACCACGTCGGAGACGGGTCGGGCGATCGCACCGCAGGCGATCACGGCGACGTGGTTTCGAGACGCTCGCTGCGCTCGCTCCTCAACCACGGTGTCCGAAGGAGAGCTGCTCGACGAACTTGTCGTTGAACTCGGGCCGGTCGGAGAGCTCGACATAGGTCACCTCCTCCAGCAGCGCCCGGGCGCCGGCGCGCTCGCGCACCGAGAGGAGCGCCATCTTCGCCCCTTCGCCGGCGACGTTGCCGGCGGCGACGATCCGCAGCACGGGGAGCCTCGGCACCAGGCCGATCCGCACCGCGGAGGCGGCGGAGAGGTAGCTGCCGAACGAGCCGGCCAGCAGCACCTGCTGCACGTCGCGGGGCTCGAGGCCGAGCTGCTCGAGCAGCAGAGTCCAGCCGGTCGAGATCGCGGCCTTGGCGAACTGCAGCTCGCGGACGTCGCGCTGCGAGAGCACCACGCCGTCGTCGGGTGAGGAGCCGTGCAGGAGGAAGACGCGCTCCTCCGCGCCCTTGCCGTTGTCCACCATCAGCAGCCGGTCCGCGAGCGCGGGCGCCACCTCGCGGGCCACCTCGTCGGTGACGAACCGCCCGCTGTCGTCGAGCAGCCCCACCTTCACCAGCTCGGCGACCGCGTCGACCAGTCCGGAGCCGCACAGGCCGCGGGGCTCGACGTCGCCGATCACCCCGAGCTCGACGCCGCCGCCCTCGTCGCCGACGAGCTTGACCACCTCGATCGCGCCGTCGTCGGCCCGCATCCCGCAGCGGATCGCGCCACCCTCGAACGCCGGCCCCGCCGGTGCCGCGGTCGAGACGATCCGGTCGCCGTCGCTGAGCACGATCTCGCAGTTGGTGCCGACGTCGATGAAGAGCCGGGTCCGCTTGTCGCGGTCCATGCCCGAGGCGAGCATGCCGGCCACGATGTCCCCGCCGACGTAGGCGCCGAGCGCGGGGAAGAGCATCGCGCGCGCCCGTGGGTGCAGGGCCAGCCCGAGCTCGGCGGCGAGCACAGGCGGCGGCGCGGCCGTCGACATGATGAAGGGCGCCACGCCCAGCGGCTCGGGCTCGATGCCCAGGGCCAGCGCGGTCATGGTGGCGTTCCCGGCGACCGCGACCTCGTAGACGTGGGCCGACTCGACCTCGCCCTCCTTGCACACCTGCTCGGCGAGCTCGGCGAGGGTGTCGGCCGCCGCCTGCTGCAGCCGCCCGAGGGTGTCCGGGTCGATCATGGTGGCGCTGATCCGGGTGATCACGTCGCCGCCGAACGGCTGCTGCCGGTTGAGCATCGACGCCACCGCGACCGGGGTGCCGGTGGTGACGTCGAGCAGCGTCGCCACGACCGTGGTCGTGCCGAGGTCGAAGGCGATGGCGTACTGGGTGCCGGTCGTGTCACCCGGCTCGACGTCGATCAGCGCCTCGTCGACGACGACCGCGGTCACCTTGAAGTCCGCGGCCCGCAGTACGCCGGGGAGCCGGCGCAGCACGTGCAGGTCCGGCTGCGGCTCGAGGTCGTCGATCGCGTCGAGCAGCCGGTCGAGGTCGGGCCGCTGGTCCTCCAGGGTCGGCTCGTCCAGCTCGACGTACCGCTTCTGGATCGCCGGGCGCAGGATGACCTGCCGGCCCACGCCCACGGTGGCGGCCTTCGGCCGGGTGGTGAGCGGGGGCACCTCGACGACGAGGTCCCTCGTCGCGTTCACCAGGCACGCCAGCCGCCAGCCGTCGTCGAGCTGCTCGCGGGTGAAGGTGCGGACGTCGTGCCGGGTGATCGGCGTCGGCCCCTCGATGCGGACCCGGCACTTGTGGCAGGTGCCGTGACCGCCGCACGTGGAGTCGATCGCGATGCCGTTCCACGACGCGGAGTCGAAGACCGTCACCCCGGGTGGCACCCGCGCCTGCCGCTGGGTGTCCTTGCCCGGGTCCTTGTCGTGGATGGTGAAGGACAGCTCGACCCGGCCGGTGCCGTCGTGGGTGACCGGCTCGGCGCCGGGGCTGGCCAGCAGCCCCTCGCGGCGTACGGCGTCCGGGTCGAACTCGGCGATCGACTCGTCGGTCACGGGATCACGGGATCGGGGGACACGGTGCAGCGGCTACGCCGTCGCCGCGGCCTTGGCCCGGTGCGCGGCGATCCAGGCCATGCCCCACTCGTCGTGGTTGAGGAAGACGTCGGCGGCCTTCACCGCGTCCACGATCTGGGGCGTCCGGGTGTCCATGATCGCGCTGGTCAGCCCGGCCGTCATCGCCATCGGCAGCCACGCCGCGCCGAGCGTGTGGCGGTCCGGCATGCCGAAGGAGGTGTTGGACGCGCCGCAGGTCATGTTGACGCCGTGCTCGTCGCGGATGCGACGCATGGTCTCCATCGTCACCAGCGCGGTCGAGGTGTCGGCACCGATCGGCATCGCAAGCGGGTCGATCACGATGTCAGCCTTGGCGATGCCGTACTCCTCGGTGGCCACGCGGATGATCTTCGCGGTGAGGTCGAGGCGCTTGTCGGCCTCCATCGGGATCTCGTCGTGGTCGTTGGGGAGCGCGATGACCGCGGCGTCGTACTTCTTGACCAGGGGGAGGATCGCCGCCAGCCGGTCGTCCTCGGCGGTGACGGAGTTGACCAGCGCCCGCCCCTGGTAGACCGACAGCCCGGCCTCGAGCGCCTCGACGACCGAGGAGTCGATGCAGATCGGCAGGTCGGTGAGCGACTGCACCAGCTGGATCGCCCGCGCCAGCAGCTCCGGCTCGTCGGTGAGCGGCACGCCCATGTTGACGTCGAGGACGTCGGCGCCGCCCTCGACCTGCGCCTTCACGTCACGCTCGATCGCCGAGAGGTCACCGGCGCGCAGCTGCTCCTGGAAGATCTTGCGTCCGGTGGGGTTGATCCGCTCGCCGATCAGGCAGAACCGCCGGTGGTGGCCGATCGCCACCTCCTTGGTCGCAGAGCGGAGAACGGTCTCGAGGTTCTCGTCGGCTCCCATCATGCTTCTCCGGGGTCCCCGCGGAAGTGGGTGCCCGTCACGCGGAGCGTCTCTCGTGACCAGTCTCGTGGGGTGGTCATGCGGGGACCTTCGCGCGCTTCTGGCTGAGCAGGTCCTTGGCCCGCTTCACGGTCGCCGAGGCGTCCGCGGCGTAGCCGTCGGCACCCACCGCGTCGGCGTACTCCTGGGTGACCGGGGCGCCGCCGACCATCACGATGACCTGGTCGCGGATCCCGGCCTTCTCCAGCGCGTTGAGGTTCGCCTTGAACATCGGCATGGTCGTCGTCAGGAACGCCGAGAAGCCGACGATGTCGGGCTGGTGCTCCTCGATCGCGGCGACGAACTTCTCCGGCGCCACCTGGACACCGAGGTCGATCACCTCGAAGCCGGCGCCCTCGAGCATGATGTTGACGAGGTTCTTGCCGATGTCGTGGACGTCGCCCTTCACCGTCCCCATCACGAACTTGCCGACGGTCTCGACGCCGGTCTCGGCGAGCAGCGGGCGCAGCCGCTCCATCGCGCCGGCCATCGCCTTGCCGGCGATCAGCATCTCGGGGACGAAGAAGTCGCCGCGCTCGAAGCGGGCGCCGACCTCCTCGAGCGACGGGATCAGCGCGTCGAAGAGCAGCGTCTGCGGCTCCATGCCGAGAGCGAGCCCCTCCTCTGTGAGCTCCAGGACGCGCGGTGCGTTGCCGACGAGCGTCTCGTCGTACAGCCCCTGCAGGACTTCTTCTGGACTTGTCATCGCTTTTCGGGGTCCCCTCGGAAGAGTGGGCGGAAGGAGCGAAGCGGGAGGAGCCCGCTATTTCGTGGGGTGTTCATGCAACGCCCTCCTCGGTTGGGTTCAACTGCGTGGTGTCGCCGCGCAGCAGCCCGGACAGCTGCTCGGCCTGGGACGACAGCCTGCGGCCGAGCTCGGCGAGCCGGCCTTCGAGTCGTGGGGTCGGGCCCGAGATGCCGAGGGCGGCGACGACCTCGCCGCCCGGGCCGGCGACGGGTACGGCGACGCCGCTGAGCCCCACCTCGAGCTCGTCGCGGGTGGACGTCCAGCCGCGCTTGCGGGCCCCGACCCCCTCGCTGCGCAGCCGGGCCGGGTCGGTGACCGTCGACTCGGTCAGGCGGTCGAGGCCGCCCTCTGGCACGGGGAGGACGCCCCAGGCGTAGAAGACCTTGCCCAGTGCCGAGGTGTGGTTGGGCACCTCGATCTCGGTCCAGTCGCGGGTGCCGAGCAGGTAGCGGGAGTCGACCTGCGCGACCTGGACGACCTTGTCGCCGCGGGTCACCGACAGGTGGACGCTCTCGCCGGTCTCCTCGCCCAGCCGCTCCATGCCGGGCCGGGCCAGCCGGACCAGCTCCTCCCAGGGGTCGTGCCGGGCGGCGTAGGACCAGAACAGCGGGCCGGCGACGTAGCCGCCGTCACTGTCGCGCTCCAGCAGCCCGCCCCGCTCCAGGGCCGTCAGCATCCTCGACGTCGTGGACTTGGCCAGGCCGCTGGCCTCCTGCAGGTCGGCGAAGCTGAGCGGGTCGGCGGCGGCGACCACGGAGGACACCAGCTGCGCCGCCCGGTCCACCGCCTGGGTGCCGCTCATGCGCTCCCCATTCCAAGTCACCTTCCCGCAGGGCTTCCCTAGTGGTTCCATCATATGGAACCGTGGTTCCACAAGATGAGGTTAGGCAGGAGGACCGATGTTCCGCAACCAGATGCCTCGCTACGAGATCCTCTCGGCGGAGGCGTTGGAGACCCTCGACAAGGGCTGGCGCCGGCTGATGACCGAGATCGGCGTGGAGTTCATGGACGACCGGGCTCTCGAGCTCTTCCGCAAGGCCGGGCAGCGGGTGGAGGACCGGGCGGTCTTCCTCGACCCCGACTTCGTGCTCGAGCAGGTGGCCAAGGCGCCGCGGGAGTTCGACCTCCAGGCCCGCAACCCCGACCACTCGGTGCACATCGGCGGGGACTCGATGGCTTTCGGCGCGGTCTACGGACCGCCGTTCGTGCGTGAGGGCGACGTACGCCGCGACGGGACGCTCGAGGACTTCAAGAACTTCGCCCGGCTCTCCCAGAGCTTCCCGGTGCTCGACTCGGCCGGCGGCGTGGTCACCGAGCCCAACGACACCCCGCTCGACAGCCGCCACCTCGACATGGTCTACGCGCTGCAGACGCTGACCGACAAGATCTACATGGGCAACGTCGTGTCCGGCACCAACGCCGCCGACACCATCGCGATGACCGAGATCCTCTTCGGGTCCCGCGAGGCGATCGAGGAGACGCCCGCGATCATCTCGCTGATCAACTGCAACAGTCCGCTGCGCTGGGACGACCGGATGCTCGAGGCGCAGTTCGAGTACTCCGCCGCCAACCAGCCGGTGGTGCTGACGCCGTTCATCCTCATGGGCGCGATGTCGCCGGTGACGATCCCGGCGGCCCTCGTCCAGCAGATCACCGAGGCGCTGTCCGGGATCGCGCTCTCGCAGCTGATCAGGCCCGGCTGCCCGGTCGTCTTCGGCTCCTTCCTCTCCAACATTGACATGCAGTCCGGCTCGCCGACCTTCGGCACCCCCGAGTCGGGGATCGGCCTGCTGTGCACCGGACAGATCGCGAGGCACTTCGGGCTGCCGTTCCGCACCGGCGGCGGACTCACCTCCTCGCAGGTCCCCGACGCGCAGGCGGGCTACGAGGCGCTGATGACCCTGCTGCCGACGTTCCTCGCCGGGACCAACTGGGTGATGCACTCGGCCGGCTGGCTCGAGGGCGGGCTGGTCGCAGGGTTCGAGAAGTTCGTGATCGACGCGCAGATCGTCGAGATGCTCCAGCACGAGTTCACGCCGCTGGAGATCGACGAGGACTCGATGGCCTTCGGCGCGCACGAGGAGGTCGGCCACGGCGGCCACTTCCTCGGCGCGATGCACACCATGGAGCGGTTCCGCACCTGCTTCTACCGGCCCTTCCTCAACTCCTCGGACAACTACGAGCGGTGGATGCGCAACGGCGCCAAGGACACCGCGGTCCGGGCCGCCGAGATCTACAAGCAGAAGCTCGAGGACTACGAGCCGCCGCCGATCGACGAGGCGGTGCGGCAGGAGCTGGAGGAGTACGTCGTCCGCCGTCGCGCCGAGCTGGGGGACTGATGGCGGTGTCCCACGACCACCACGCGGTGCCCAACGAGCCCGTCGGCGACTACGTCCTGGTGCTCTCCTGCGCGGACCGTCCGGGGATCGTGCACGCCGTCGCACGCTTCCTCATGGGCCACGGCGGCGACATCCGCGAGAGCCAGCAGTTCGGCGACCGGCAGTCCGGCCGGTTCTTCATGCGGATCGACTTCACGGTCACCGAGCGGACGACCGCCGAGGCCCTGCGGGACGACTTCGCCGCGACCGCGAGCGAGTTCGGCATGGACTACCAGCTGTGGTCGGCCCGGGCGCCGTACCGCACGCTGATCATGGTCTCCAGGCAGCTGCACTGCCTCAACGACCTGCTCTTCCGCTACAGCACAGGCGGGCTGCAGATCGAGGTCCCCGCCGTGGTGTCCAACCACCCCGACGCGGAGCCGCTGGTGAAGTCGCACGGCATCGACTTCCACCACATCCCGGTCTCGCCGGACACCAAGGCCGACGCGGAGGCGCAGCTTCTCGAGCTCGTCGACGGGCTCGGCATCCACCTGGTCGTACTGGCCCGCTACATGCAGATCCTGTCCGACGACCTGTGCCACAGGCTGAGCGGCCGGGCGATCAACATCCACCACTCGTTCCTGCCGTCGTTCAAGGGCGCCCGGCCCTACCACGCGGCCTTCGACCGGGGGGTGAAGCTGATCGGCGCGACCGCCCACTACGTCACCGCCGACCTCGACGAGGGCCCGATCATCGAGCAGGACGTGATCCGGGTCGACCACACCCACAACCCCGAGCAGCTGGTCGCTGCCGGGCGCGACGTCGAGGCCGCCGTCCTGTCCCGCGCCGTCTCGTGGCACTCGCAGTCGCGGGTGCTGCTCAACGGCAACCGCACCGTGGTCTTCCGCTGACCCGTCCGGAGAAGGAGCCGCCATGACCCAGTTCGTGATCACCGTCTTCGGCGAGGACCGGCCGGGCATCATCTCCGCGCTCTCGGGGCCGGTCACCCGGCACGACGGCAACTGGGAGCGCAGCCAGCTCGCGCGGCTGGCCGGCCGGTTCGCCGGAATCGTCGAGGTCTCCGTGCCCGACGAGCGGTACGCCGCCCTGGTCGCCGAGCTGGGCGCGCTCGAGGACGAGGGGCTGCACGTCACGATCGAGGGTGAGGACCCACTGGCCGCCGAGGAGGTGGAGGGCGAGGAGTTCCTCCTCGAGCTCCTCGGCAACGACCACCACGGCATCGTCGCCGAGATCTCCGCCGTGCTGGCCGAGCACCGGATCAGCATCGGTGAGCTGCACACCGAGGTGCGCGAGGCACCGATGGCCGGTGGCCACCTCTTCCACGCCCGGGCCGTGCTCGTCGCGCCGCCGGAGGAGACCGACGCCCTGCGCGAGGCGCTCGAGGGCCTGGCCGACGAGCTGATGGTCGACCTGACGCTCACCGGCTGATGGCCGCCGAGGTCCTGGGTCCGGCCGGTGGTTGGGGTAGCCTCCCCGGGCCGTGAGCACCTATGCGACTGCCGTCTGGGTGGACCTGCGTCCCGACGGCCCGGTGGCCGCGGTCGCCGAGGGGCTGGCCGGCCTTCGCAGCCCGGCCGTCGGACCGCCGGTCTCGCCGCCCGAGAAGCTGTGGGTCGACGTCGAGTCCGACCGGGTGCGGATCACGACCTACCTCACCTTCAGCATCGACCTCGTCGACCGGATCGCCGAGCTGGTCGGCCGCGCCGACGTGGCCCGCGCCGCCATCGCGGAGGACAACGACGAGTTCGGCGCGTGCTGGGTGGTGCTCGCGGTCCGCGGCGGTGAGGTCCGCACCGTGCACCGGCGCTACCTGCTCAACGCCGACCCGCGCAGCCGTCGCCAGGTGCGGCACGCGCTGCAGGGCTTCGTGGTGGACAGGGTGGTCCGCGACCCCAGGGCCGACGACGTCGCGGGGGCCCGGGCTGCGACCGAGGCGGCGCTGCTCTTCGGCGTCGACCCCGGACCTGTCGTCGACGCCGAGGACCGCTGGCAGACGGCCCACGAGGAGATGGGCGTGGTCGGCGGCCCGTTCCCGTGGCTCGGCCCGATGGGGCTGAGCTGGCCGGGCCCCGACGCGGGACGTGAGTTCCGCGTGGGTTCAGGTGCCGCCCGCTGAGGTAGCGTGCGCGCCATGCGGGGCCCTGGATGCCTGCGGTGAGCGACACCGAGGCCGGCGCCGGTGCGTCGGTCCAGTCCGTCGACCGCGCCCTGACCATCCTCGAGATGCTGGCGCGGGAGGGCGAGGCCGGCGTCACCGAGATCGCGGCCGAGCTCGGGGTCCACAAGTCCACGGCGTTCCGGCTCCTCGCCACGCTCGAGGCGCATCGGCTGGTCGAGCAGGACGGCGACCGGGGCCGCTACCGCCTCGGCGTCGGCAACCTCCGGCTCGCCGGCGCCACGACCGCGCGGCTCGACCTGGTCACCGAGGCCAGGCCGGTCTGCCGGCAGCTGGCCACCGACACCGGTGAGACGGTCAACATCACGGTGCGGTCGGAGACCAGCGCCCTCTACCTCGACCAGGTGGCCGGCTCCTCGGCGCTGCAGAGCCACAACTGGGTGGGCCAGCACATCCCGCTGCACGCGACGAGCAACGGCAAGGTGCTGATCAGCGAGCTGACCGAGGCCGAGCTCAAGCGAGCGGTGCGCGAGCTGCCCCGGCTCACCGACCGCACCGTGACCCGGCGGGCCGAGCTCAAGTCGCAGCTCGACCACATCCGCGAGGTCGGGTACGCCGTCGCCGTCGACGAGCTCGAGGTCGGGCTGACCGCTGCGGCTGCGCCCATCCGCAACGCGCACGGCGACATCGTGGCCTCGATGAGCATCTCGGGGCCGACGTTCCGGCTCACCCACGAGCGGCTCGAGCGTGACGTGCCGCTGCTGACGGCGGCGGCCACGGAGGTGTCGCACCGGCTCGGCTGGGGGCAGCGGGTCTGAGGTGGACGGTGGCCTGCTTGCGCCGGCAGGAATGGCACACTCGGGTCACATCCGGGCGCCGACCCTTGACGTGAGCGGCGTCACAGCCCATATTCCGAGGACAAGGCCAGTTGCGGAGGCCGCAATTGGTTGCGCATCACGCAACGGTGGGGTGTGCCCTGCGAAGGGAGCATCGGATGCCTGAGCTCTATGTGGACGGGTCGTGGGTCAGCGCGCGCTCGGGTGCCACCCGCACGATCATCTGTCCCGCCGACGGCACCGTCGTCGGTGAGGTCGACGAGGCCGGGCCGGAGGACACCGCCGAGGCGATCGGGGCGGCCCACCGCGCGTTCCACGACGGGCCCTGGCCGACCACGCCGGCCCGCGAGCGCGGGGACCTCCTGCTGCGGACCGCGGACCTTCTCGAGCGCGACGCGGACGTCGTCGCCGAGGCGGAGTCGATGGACACCGGCAAGCGGCTGGTGGAGAGCCGGTACGACGTCGCCGACGTCGTCTCGGTGTTCCGGCACTACGGCCGTGTCGCCGCCGAGGACGCGGGCCGGATGGTCGACACCGGCAACCCCGACGTGGTCAGCCGGGTCGTGCACGAGCCGCTGGGCGTCTGCGGCCTGATCGCACCGTGGAACTACCCCTTGCTCCAGGCGAGCTGGAAGGTCGCCCCGTGCCTGGCCGCGGGCAACACCTTCGTGCTCAAGCCCAGCGAGCTCACGCCCCACACGAGCATCCACCTGATGCGGCTGCTGGGGGAGGCCGGGCTTCCCGCGGGTGCGGGCAACCTCGTCCTCGGCGCCGGACCCGCGGCCGGGGCCCCGCTGTCGGAGGACCCGCGGGTCGATCTCGTGTCCTTCACCGGTGGCCTGGTGACCGGTCGGGCGGTGATGGCCTCCGCGGCCGCGACGGTGAAGAAGGTGGCGCTCGAGCTCGGTGGCAAGAACCCCAACATCGTCTTCGCCGACGCCGACCTCGACGTCGCCCTCGACTACGCCCTGACCGCGGTCTTCCTCCACTCGGGCCAGGTGTGCTCGGCGGGCGCCCGGCTGCTGGTCGAGGAGAACATCCACGACTCCTTCGTCGACGGCCTGGTCGAGCGGGCGCAGGCCATCCGGCTCGGCGGCCCGCGCGACGAGAAGGCCGAGACCGGCCCACTCATCAGCGCCGCGCACCGCGACAAGGTCGCGGCCCACGTCGCGAGGGGCATCGAGGAGGGCGCCGTCCTGCGCTGCGGTGGCAAGGCTCCCGACGACCCGGCCCTGGAGAGCGGCTTCTTCTACCTGCCCACCATCCTCGACGCTGTCACGAGCACGATGTCGGTGGCCCAGGACGAGTCGTTCGGGCCGGTGCTCACCGTCGAGACGTTCACCGACGAGGACCAGGCGGTCGCGACCGCCAACGACAGCATCTACGGCCTGGCCGGCGCGGTGTGGACCCAGGACGCAGGCAGGGCCCAGCGGGTGGCGGCGCGGCTGCGGATGGGCACGGTCTGGATCAACGACTACCACCCCTACGTCCCCCAGGCCGAGTGGGGCGGCTACAAGCAGTCCGGTGTCGGGCGCGAGCTCGGGCACGCCGGCCTCGAGGAGTACCGCGAGACCAAGCACATCTGGCACAACATCGACCCGAGCGTGCAGCAGTGGTTCGGAGGGTCGGACCGATGAGCCCGGTGAGCCGCCGACGCGACTCCTACGACATCGTGATCGTGGGCGGCGGGTCCGCCGGCTGTGCCCTGGCGAACCGCCTGAGTGCCGACCCCGCCACCAGCGTGCTGGTGCTCGAGGCGGGGCGCTCCGACTTCCGGATGGACCCGTTCATTCACATGCCGGCCGCGCTGACCATCCCGATCGGCAACCGGTTCTACGACTGGAAGTACGAGTCCGACCCGGAGCCGCAGATGAACGGCCGGCGCATCTACCACGCCCGGGGCAAGGTGCTGGGCGGCTCGAGCAGCATCAACGGGATGATCTTCCAGCGCGGCAACCCGCTCGACTACGAGCGATGGGGAACCGAGCCGGGCATGGAGACGTGGGACTACCTGAACTG
>NZ_DASUFR010000115.1:0-3281 GCF_036274455.1 Nocardioides sp.
GCGTCGTCGCGGGCCTCCTCGGCCTCGGCGATCTCGTCGTCGACCTCGTCGGCCGACTCCTCGAGCTCGGCGATCTTGCGCTTGAGCTCGTCGATCTCGGCCTGCACCTGCATGGCCCGCGCCTGGAGGTCGGACAGCGCCTGGGCGGCCTCGTCGTAGGCTCCCTTGGCCCCGGCCAGTTCCTCCTCGGCCTCCTCGAGCGTCTCGCGTGCCGCGGCCAGCGCCTTCTCGTCACGGTCGGGGTCCGGGACGACGTGCAGCTCCGGCTTGCTGGGCGGCGCGTCCTCACGAGGGGTCGCCACGAAGCCGAGAGCGTCCGGGACGGCGACCGCCCGGTCGAGGTCGACGGCGTCGACGCCGGTCGCCTCGAGGGCGGAGAGCAGCATCCCCGAGCGGACCGCCTTGGCGCATCCCTCGTCGACCATGGCCGCGGTCAGGGTGGCCTCGACCTGCTGGGCCACGGAGTCGGTGATCTTCTGGCCGTGCTCGCGGGCCAGCCGGCGCGCCTGCGTGGTCACCGCGGCCGTCACCTGGCGCCGCTGCCGGGTGAGCTGGCGCAGCTCGTCGCCGGACATCGACGCCTGCGCCTCGCGCAGCGCGGCACCCACCTGCAGCACCTGGTCCACCTGCTCGGTCTCGTGCCGGACGAGCAGGTTGACCACCCAGGCGGCCACCGACGGCTTCTTGAGCGCCTTGACCGGAGCGGCGAGGTCGGTGCCTTTCAGCTCCTTGGCCTTCGCGTCGCGGGCCGGGGTGAACTCGGGCAGCGTCAGCGCGTAGAGCTCGTCGGCGATCTCCAAGAGCTCATCGGCCATGGCCGGATTCTGTCAGGGAGAGCTCGATCTCCCTCGGGTACGGCGGCCACTCGGCCCGCTGCGTGCGGCCGGTGGGCTGCCAGCCGAGGTGGCCGTAGAGCCCGCGGGCGCGCTGGTTGTCGACCAGCACCCACAGTCTCGGGACCCGTCCGGACGCACGGATCGCGGAGACCGCCAGCTCCACACCCTCGCGGGCCAGGCCCGTTCCCCAGTGGTCGGGGTGCACGGCGAGGTGGCGCAGCCGTCCGTCGGAGTCCCAGGAGGTGAAGGCGACCGGAGTCATGAGGACGGTGACCGAGGGGTCGGCGAGCGTCTCCTGCCACCGCGCGAGCACACCGTCGTCGGGGAACGGCTCGCCGAAGACGTGGGCGAGCGCCACCAGGTTCGCCGCGCGCTCGAGGTCGCGCAGCGCGACGGCGTCGGCCGGCGTGGCCCGGCGCCAGGTCACGGCCGCCCGGCCCCGACCCACGCGACGTGCTTGGCCCACTGGTCGGCGTAGAGCGCGCGCAGCTCGCTCTCCTCGATCCCCTCCAGGGAAAGACGGGTGCCCTCCACGAGGGCCTGCCGCCACGCGTCGTACGTCGCGAGCTCGGTCTCTGTCCGCGACCGGGCGTCGGCGCGGGTCCAGAGACAGCAGCGCACCGTGTCGATGCCCGTCCCGTCCCGGCGCTGCACGACGAGGATGCTGGCGAACCGGCCGTCCGGCGGCGTGGACAGCGTCGCGTGCGAGGCGTCCACGTCCGCCTGCTCCACGGGCAGCGAGGACACCTCGACGCCGGCGAAGGTGCCGACCGGGTCGTGCCGGAACGACCAGCCGTCCTCTCGGACCTCGGTGATCTCGTAGTCGAAACCGTGCTGGACGTGGTGCCCGGCCACGACCGGCACCGGATCGCGGAAGCAGTCGCCGAGCCCCACGTCGACCCACCACCGACCACCCGGGTTGTCGTCGGTGGGCAGCCCGTCGGCCACCAGGACGAGATGGTTGAGGAAGGTGTCCGCACGGTCCGCCTCACCCGTCCACACGTGACCGTGCCGTCGGACGAGGTCGAAGCCGAGCTCGGTCAGCACCGTGCCGAGGGCGCCGTTCTGGTGGAAGCAGTAGCCCGCGCGCCCCACCTCGCCGACGCGCACGAGGCTGTCGCGCGGGTCCGGCGAAGGAGGCCGGCGCAGCATGATCGAGAGGTTCTCGTAGGGCACCGCGTCGAGGTGCGCCCGGTGCAGGGCGACGAGGGTGTCGTGGGTCGGCGGCAGCTCGGCGGCCGGGTCGATCCCGAGCCGGCGCAGGTAGGCCGACGTGGCCTCACTCCGCGGCATCGTCCTCGTCCGCGTCGAGCCCCTGCGCGATCGCGTAGCGGGTCAGCTCGACCCGGTTGTGCATCTGGAGCTTGCGCAGCGTGTTCTGGACGTGGTTCTGGACCGTCCGGTGGGAGAGCACCAGCCGGTCGGCGATCTGCTTGTACGACATCCCCTTGGCCACCATCCGCAGCACCTCGGTCTCCCGCTCGGTGAGCGTGGGCCGGCCGGGGTCGGCGGCGGGCTCGGAGAGCCGGCGGTACTCCCCCAGCACCAGCCCGGCCAGCCCCGGCGTGAACACGGTGTCGCCATGGGCGACCCGGCGTACGGCGTCCAGCAGCTCCTTGCGCGAGGCCGACTTGACGAGGTAGCCGGTGGCCCCCGCCTTCACTGCGTCGAGCACGTCCTGCTGCTCGCCCGAGGCCGAGAGGATCAGCACCCGGGCGGAGGGGTCCTGCCGGATCACCTCGGCGGTCACCTCGACGCCGTTGGGCGGCGGGATCTGCAGGTCGAGGACGACGACGTTGGGACGGCAGGCCGGGAAGCGGGCCAGCGCCTCGCTCCCGTTGGCAGCGACCCCGACCACGTCGAAGCCGGCGTCCTGCAGGTCCCGCTCCACGGCGTCGCGCCACATCGGGTGGTCGTCGACGACCATCACGCTGATCCGTGGGTCCTCGGTCACTCCCCGGACCCTAGACGACCATCTGGACGGACGAACCGCCCGCGCCGGTGCAGGAGCGGGTCGGTCTCCCCGACCTCGAGGTGCTCGACGACGCAGGTCAGCAGCCGCGACCAGCCGAGGTCGGTGGCCGTCTCGAGACGGACGCCGGCCCAGGTGGTGGCGTGCTCGAGCCGCGGCCCCCACTCGGTGTCGACGAACGCCGCCTGCCGGAACACCCCGCCCGGAGCCGGGGCGGTGCCGGCGAAAGCCTCGGCGAGGCCGCGGTCGGCCCACTCCAGCAGCTGGACGACGGCCCGGCCCGTCTCCTCCACCGTGTCGGCGAGGTCGGAGTCGGGGTCGACCAGCCCGAGCAGACGGGCGGGCTCGCCGAGCACCACGAGGACCGAGGTGAGCGTGAGCCCGGCCCGGTTGGCGCCGGACCCGGCGGTCCACAGCGTCACGGCGCCGCCGAGCCGGCCCCGGAGCCTGCGGGCCGGGTCGGGCTCGGGGTC
>NZ_DASUFR010000116.1:0-26814 GCF_036274455.1 Nocardioides sp.
CCATCGGCGGGTTTGCGGAGGGAAGTCGGCACCTGGTGCCGGGAATCCTCGGCAAAGACCGGTCCAGCTGATAGGCACCACATCTCGGCGTCCTGGGTGGCCAATATGCGGTGCAGATCGCAGAACACGCCCCGGGCGGCCTGCTACGCGCGCGGCCGCCCACCCACGGATCAGTCAGAAGAGCCGGATATCAGGTGACTCATCCGGTTCTGTGCCGAGATTTCGGTACAGAAGCTCAGGGGTCCCCGGATATCCGGTGACCCCGACAGCTCTCGCCGAGTCAGTCCACCCGCTCGAGCAGGAAGACCGGTATCTCGCGGTCGGTCTCCTCCTGGTACTCGGCGTACGGCGCGTACTGGGCCACGCACCGCTCCCACCACTCCTGGCGCTCCTCGCCCTCGGCCAGTCGGGCTCGGTAGGTGTGCGGCTCGGGGCCGTCCTGGAGGTCGACGACTGGGTCGGCGACGAAGTTGTGGTACCACGTGGGGTGGGTCGGTGCGCCGCCCTGCGAGGCGACGGCGGCATACACCCCGTCCTTCTCGACCCGCATCACCGGGTTCTTGCGGAGCTTGCCCGACTTGTGGCCGCGCGAGGTGATGACCACGATCGGCCACTCGGGGTGGCCGCGGAGGGTGTTCGCCTCGGTGCCCCCTGACCGCTCGTACTTCTCGACCTGGTCGCGCACCCACTGGGCCGCGCTGGGCTCGTACTCGCCTCGCAGTGTCACGTCCTCCAGTAACCACAAGGCCGTAGGCGTCATTCCTCAGCGCACGCCGCGGATCCGGGTGACGAACACCGAGCCGAGCACGCTGGCGAGGAACGCCAGGAAGTAGACGGCGAAGTAGCCGACCGAGAAGCCCGACCCGGACGGGTCGACCACGCCGCCGAGCGACTTGACGACGTAGAGCAGGACGCCGGCCAGCACCGGTGCGAGGACCTGCGGCAGCGCGTTGGCGATGTTGATCACGCCGAGGTCCTTGGCCCGGTCGACGGCGGCCGGCAGCACCTCGGTGATCAACGCGAAGTCCACGGCGGTGTAGATGCCGTACGCGCAGCCCATGACGACCGCCGCCGCGAGGGCGGCCGGCCAGGTCTGGCCGATGCCGAGCAGCCCGGCGGCGCAGCCGGACACCAGACCTGACCAGATGACGAAGACCTTGCGCCGCCCCAACCGGTCGCTCCACGCGCCGGACACGACGGTGGTCGCCACGAGCGTCAGGGCGTAGAGCGCGGTGAGCACGAAGACCCGGTTCTCCGCCTCGTCGGAACTGAAGCCGAGGACGTCCTGCAGGAAGTAGAGGAGGTAGAGCAGCCCGAGCGCGTTGCCGAGGTTGACCAGGAACCGGGTCAGCCACGCCCACCCGAAGTCCGGGTGGGCGCGCGGCGAGATCCAGAACGACGCAAGGAAGGCCCGCGGCGAGAACGCCGGCCGGTACGACGCCGGCAGCGCGACGTCTCGCGACGACAGCGAGAACGGCACCGCCAGGACGACGAGGAAGACCGCGATGGAGAGGTAGCCGGCCGCGATGCTCCCGGTCGCGGCCGCGATACCGGTCCCGGCCACGACGCCGACGGTCTGGGCGACCGCCACGATCCCGCCGATCCGGCCGCGCCGCTCGACCGGCACCTGGTCCGGGACCATCGCGGTCACCGCGGCCAGCATCGCGTTGAGCGTGGCCTGCACCCCGCACCAGCCGAGCAGCATCACCGGCACGTTCGGCGCGACCGACAAGAGCACGAGCGATGCCGCGCCGCCGAGCGCGCCGCCGACGAGCCACGGCAGCCGGCGGCCCGCGCGCACCGTGGTCCGGTCCGAGAACGCGCCGGCGAGCGGGTTGCAGACCACCGACACGAGCGCACCGACGCCGGTGACCAGCGCGAGCACCTGCTCCTTGTCGGCGGCGTCCAGTGCCTCGGCCTGCTGGGCGAGCAGCACCTGGATGGGCCCGAAGAAGCCCGCCCACATGCCGACGCTGGCCAGCGCCAGGAGGGCCACCCAGCGGCTCGGCGGGACGACGGTCGGCTCGGCCAGCGCGGCCGGTACGACCGGCGGGGTCGTGGTCACCGGAGCATCGTGGCAGCGAGCACACCGTTAGCGTGGCGCTTCATGAGCGCCATCGAGGGAGTGTCGGAGACCTTCGACCCCGCCGCGTGGGACGACGTGCCGGGGTTCGAGGACCTGACCGATCTCACCTACCACCGCGCCCGGGCGCACGGCACGGTCCGGATCGCCTTCGACCGCCCCGACGTGCTCAACGCGTTCCGGCCGCACACCGTCGACGAGCTGCTCCGGGTCCTCGAGCACGCCCGCACCAGCAGCGACGTCGGCTGCGTGCTGCTCACTGGCAACGGGCCAAGCGCCAAGAACGGCAAGTGGGCGTTCTGCACCGGCGGCGACCAGCGCATCCGCGGACGCACGGGCTACCAGTACGCCGAGGGCGAGACCGCGGACTCCGTCGACAAGGCCAGGCTCGGCCGGCTGCACATCCTCGAGTGCCAGCGGCTGATCCGGTTCATGCCCAAGGTCGTCATCTGCGTCGTCCCGGGCTGGACCGCCGGCGGCGGCCACTCGCTGCACGTGGTCTGCGACCTGACCATCGCGAGCCGCGAGGAGGCCCGCTTCAAGCAGACCGACGCCGACGTCGGGTCCTTCGACGGCGGCTTCGGGTCGGCGTACCTCGCGCGCCAGGTCGGCCAGAAGTTCGCCCGCGAGATCTTCTTCCTCGGCCAGGAGTACTCCGCCGACGACGGCGTACGCATGGGCACCGTCAACCGGGCGGTCCCGCACGCCGAGCTCGAGGCCACCGCGCTGGAGTGGGGCCGGCTGGTCAACGGAAAGAGCCCGACCGCGCAGCGGATGCTGAAGTACGCCTTCAACCTCATCGACGACGGCCTGGTCGGCCAGCAGCTCTTCGCCGGCGAGACGACCCGGCTCGCCTACATGACCGACGAGGCCCAGGAGGGCCGCGACCAGTTCCTGGAGAAGCGCGACCCCGACTGGTCGGCGTACCCCTGGTACTACTGAGCCGATGACGCGCTGGCAGGAGATCGCCCGCGAGACCGGCGGCCCGGACTACGCCCGCCGGTACGCCGAGCGGTTCCGGGCCCTGGCCGCACGCGGTGACGGCGTGCACGGCGAGGCGGCGTTCGTCAACGGGCTGGTGTCGCCGCCGGCCCGGGTCCTCGACGCCGGCTGCGGCACCGGGCGGGTGGCCATCCGGTTGGCGGAACTGGGCCACACGGTGGTCGGGGTGGACGTGGACGTGGCGATGCTGAACGAGGCCCGCGAGGAGGCGCCCGACCTGGACTGGCGGGTGGGCGACCTCGCGCAGCTCGACACCGGGGAGCTCTTCGACCTCGTGGTCGTGGCGGGCAACACCATCCCCCTGCTCGAGCCCGGGACGCTGTCCGCCGCGGCGGCGCACCTGGCCGCCCAGCTCGACCCGGGCGGTCTCCTGGTCTGCGGCTTCGGCCTCGATGCGGACCACCTCCCCGACGATTGTCCGGTGACGCCGCTCGCGGAGGTGGAGGAGGCGTTCGCCGCCGCCGGTCTCGAGCCGGTCGAGCGGTTCTCGACCTGGGACCGCGCGCCATATGACGAGGCGGCCGGCTACGTCGTGACCGTCGATCGGCTCCGTGGCGAAGGCACCTGACTCAACTCCCGCTGGTCGAGCCTGTCGAGACCTCCGTCGGGAAGGCGCCCGGGGTGGGTCCCAGCACCGGGTCGCTTGGCTTCGAGGCTCGGCGCTGGGGCGCCTCGCACCTCAGCCACCGTGGTGGCCTGCCGCTGGTCGAGCGTGTCGAGGCCTCCGCAGGGAAGGCACCGGGGTGGGTCCCAGCCCCGGGTCGCTTGGCTTCGAGGCTCGGCGCTCGGGCGCCTCGCACCTCAGCCACCGTCGGGGTGCTCGGCCCTGAGGCGCCTCGCACGTCAGGCACACCGTGGCCCGGCCTACCCTTCATGACGTGCTCGCCCTCGACGCGCTGGTCGACCAGGACCTGCTGATCTGCCCGCGGTGCGGCAGTCCGGTGCGTCGCGAGGACGGCGAGTGGCGCTGTGCCGGCGCGCACTGCGTCTATGCCCAGGACCCGTTCCCGGTCGTTGCCGGCGTACCGGCGCTCGTGGACTTCGAGCACAGCGTCCTCGACGCCGACCGGCTCCGCGCGGTCCAGGGCGCGAGCGAGGTGTCGCGGTCGCGGTCGGCAGGCCTGCTGCGCCGGCTGTTGCACCCGGCCAACACCACGGCGCCCCGGAACGTCGCGCGGATGCTCGAGCTGCTGCGCACCGAGACCCGAGGACGCAGGCCACGGGTGCTGGTGGTCGGCGGCGGCACGGTCGGGGACGGGCTGGAGGCGCTGTACGCCGACCCGACCGTCGACCTCATCGCCTTCGACGTCTACGCCAGCCCGGTCACCCAGTTCGTCGGGGACGGCCACTCGGTCCCACTGGCCGACGCCAGCGTCGACGGCGTCATCGTGCAGGCCGTGCTCGAGCACGTCCTGGAGCCGACGGTGGTGGCGAGCCAGATCGAGCGGGTGCTCCGGCCCGGCGGCATCGTCTATGCCGACACCCCCTTCCTCCAGCAGGTGCACGAGGGCGCCTACGACTTCACCCGGTTCACCGACAGCGGCCACCGGTTCCTGTTCCGCCGCTTCGAGCGGATCGACTCCGGCAGCGTCGCCGGCGCGGGTACCGCGCTGCGCTGGTCGGTCGACCACTTCGTCCGGGCGCTCACCCGATCGGTGCCGCTCGGCCGGGTCGCGTCGCTGGTGTTCTTCTGGCTGAGCTGGACCGACCGGCTCCTCGACCAGCGGCACTCGGTCGATGCCGCCAGCAGCGTCTTCTTCCTCGGCCGCAAGACCGAGGAGCCCATCAACGGGAGCGACATCATCGACTACTACCAGGGCGGCATGTAGGTGCACATCGTCGTCCTCACCGGTGCCGGCATCTCCGCCGAGAGCGGGGTGCCGACCTTCCGTGACGCCGACGGGCTCTGGGAGGGCCACCGGGTCGAGGACGTCGCCACCCCGGAGGCGTACGAACGGCAGCCTTCGATCGTCCACCAGTTCTACGACGCGCGCCGGGCCGCGCTGGCCGGGGTCGAGCCGAACGCTGCCCACCTCGCCCTCGCGCGGCTGGAGAGCGCGATCGGCGACGGCCTGCTCGTCGTCACCCAGAACATCGACGACCTGCACGAGCGCGCCGGCTCCGTCCGGGTGCTGCACATGCACGGCAAGCTGCGCTCCGCCCTGTGCCGGGCCTGCGGCACCCGGGTCGAGTGGGAGGGCGACCTCGGTGACTTCCCGCCGTGTCCCGCCTGCCACGAGATGGAGCTGCGGCCGGACGTGGTCTGGTTCGGCGAGGTCCCCTACGAGATGGAACGCATCTTCACCGCGCTCGAGCGCGCCGACCTGTTCGTCTCGATCGGCACCTCGGGCGCGGTCTACCCCGCGGCCGGGTTCGTGCAGGCCGCGACGGCGTACGGCGCCCGCACGCTCGAGCTCAACCTGCTCCCAAGCGAGGGCACGCATCTCTTCGCCGAGGCCCGGCACGGACCGGCCGGCGAGCTGGTGCCCGCCTGGGTCGACGAGCTGCTCGGTTGAGCGGCGGATCTGCCGAAGAATCTGCCCCGCGCGGTGGCCGCAGCTACCGTGGCCGCATGACGTGGCTGGTCGGACTTGTCACCGCGCTGATGCTGACGCTTGCGCCCATCACCGCCCCCGCCGAGGCGTCCCCGCCACCGGCCGCGGAGCACGCGAAGGCGGTCACCACCAAGAAGAAGGTTCCGACCCGCGCCCAGTGGCTCGCGGACGTGAAGACCGCGATGAAGGGGTCGCGTGCCTACGTGCGGCAGCGGGTCGCGGCCAAGGGCACGGACGAGAAGCTCGCGGTCAACTTCGACATCGACAACACCGTCATCGCGACCTACTACGACGGCGGGGGCGCCATCCCCCAGATGGCCCGGTTCGCGAAGCTGCTCCGGAGGCTCGGCGTCGACCTGGTGTTCAACTCCGGCCGGCTGGCGAACCAGCAGCGGCGGACGTTCCAGCAGCTCACCCGGACGGGCTTCCCGGCAGCCGAGCTCTGCCTGCGCACCAAGGGCGAGACGCTGCCCGCCGGCAAGCAGCGCTGCCGCGACTCCTTCATCGACGACGGCTACACGTTGATCGCCAACATCGGCAACAACGACACCGACTTCGTCGGCGACGGCTACGAGAAGGCGTTCCGGCTGCCCAACTACGGCGTGCTGGGTTGATCGGAGGCCGGATCGACGGTGGTGGAGGAGCTTGCGCAGCAAGCGTCTCGAAACCTCCGCAGCCTGCGCTGGGACTCAACCCCGGGCGATGCGCTGCCTGATCATCTCCTCGAGCCGGTCGGCGTCGTCGGCCAGCCCGAGCTTGGGTGCGAACTCGCGGACGACGTGCACGAACATGTCGCCGGACTCGATGACCCGCGGGTCCATGTGGCCGAACACCTCGAGCGCGACCACGCCGTAGAGCGTCGTCCAGCCCTGCTGGTAGAGCCAGACCAGGCCACGGTCCTCGAGGGGTAGGTCGTCGACCTTCGCGGGGATCAGGGGGTCCAGGACGGACTCCCGGACCGACGGCGGCAGCTCGTCCAGGCTCGGGATCGCGTGATGGTTGTGGTCCCAGAGCGCCCGCATCTGCCCGGTCATCAGGTGCCCTGAGGCCACCTGGGTGAGCATCTCCCGGCGGGTGCACGCCGCCTCGGCGATCGGGTTGGCGAAGACCATCCCGAACTCGCGCGGGTTGCCCAGTGCCCACATCCGGAACTCGGTCGCCGAGAGGACCAGCCGGCCGGCGTAGTCGTCCTCCGGCAGGGTGTCCGCGGCCGCGGCGAACCGCTCGGTGGCGGCCCTGTCGATCTCGAAGGCGACCAGGTCGACGAGCTCCTGGTAGCTGGCGACGTACCGGTAGAGCGCCGGCGCGGTCATCCCCATCCGGCTCGCCACCGCCCGCAGTGACAGCTCCGAGCCCTCGGCCAGGAGCGTCCGCGAGGTGCGGGTGATCTCGTCGTAGGTCGCCTCGCGCTGCCGTTCGCGGCGGGTCTGCGGGCTCGCCGGGCTCGCCGGAGTCGGCTGCACGTCGGTGCTCATCTGGTCCTCTCAATGCCGTTGACAGTCGGAGTTTACACCGTTTACGGTTTACACCGTTCACCAAACTGATATCTGTTCACAAGGAGTCGTCATGATCGAGCGCTGGGGAGCACTCGTGGCCCGCCGGGCGGTCGCGGTGCTGCTGGCCGGGCTGGCCGTGGTGGTCGCCGCCGGTGCCTACGGGTTCGGAGTCTTCGACCACCTGTCGCAGGGCGGCTTCGACGACAAGTCGTCCGAGTCGGCCCGCGAGCTGCAGGTCGAGCGGGACACCTTCGGCAACCAGAACGTCGACGTCGTCGCCATCTACTCGAGCAAGGACCTGCTCGCCACCGACCCGGAGTTCCGCTCCGAGGTGGAACAGGTCGTCTCCGGCTACGCGCCGGGCACCACCGCGACGGTCGTCCCCTACTACGCCGCCCCGGCCGGTTCCGGGCTGGTGAGCAAGGACGGACACTCCGCGCAGGTGCTGATCTCGCTGGCCGGCGAGAGCCAGGACGACTACCTGTCCAACTACGACGAGCTCGAGCCCAGCCTCCAGGCGCCCGGGTCGTCCGGCCTCCAGACCGATGTCGCGGGCGCGTTCGCGGTCTTCGACGACGTCAACAAGATCACCAGCGAGGACCTGGCCCGGGCCGAGTCGATCTCGATGCCGGTCGTGATCCTCCTCGCGCTGCTGATCTTCGGCAGCCTCGTGGCCGCCTCGATGCCGGCTCTCGTCGGGCTCGTGGCGATGCTGGGCGCGCTGGCCGTCGTACGGCTCATCGCGACGTTCACCGAGGTGTCGGTGTTCTCGGTGAACGTGATCTCGCTGCTGGGCATCGGCCTGGCCATCGACTACGCGCTGTTCATCATCAGCCGCTACCGCGAGGAGCTCGCGCTGCTGCCGGTCGACGACCCGCAGTCGGTGCCGACCGCGATCCGCCGCACGATGGCCACCGCCGGACGGACCGTGCTCTTCTCCGGCCTCACCGTGGCCGCGGCCCTCTCGAGCCTGCTGATCTTCCCGCAGGCGTTCCTCAAGAGCATGGGGTACGGCGGGATGGCCGCGGTCCTCGTCGCGATGCTCGCCGCGCTCACCGTGCTGCCCGCGACCCTGCGGCTGCTCGGCCGCAAGGTCGACGGCGGCCGGCTGCCCTGGCGCCGGCACCGCCCGGTCGCGGTCAACGACGCACACGGCCGCTGGGCCGCCCTGGCCCGCGGCGTGATGCGCCGGCCGTGGCTGGTCATCGTCGGCACGGTCGCCGGGCTGCTGCTCATCGCCTCGCCGTTCCTCGGCGTGAAGTGGGGCAGCGTCGACTACCGCGTGCTGCCCTCCGACGCCCCGGCGCACGTCGCCGCGGAGAAGCTCGGCGACTTCGGGCCGGAGACCTCGACGGCATCGCTGCTGGTGCGCGGCGCCTCGGAGGCCGAGGTGGCGGACTACGCCCAGGCGGTCGACGACATCGACGGCGTCACCGGCGTCCGGACCATCGCCACCAGTGGCGACGCGACGCTGCTGCGCGCCTCGTGGGACGGCAACACCCAGAGCGAGCAGAGCCAGGCGACGGTGGAGCGGATCCGCGACCTAGAGCCGGCGTCGGGCGACGTACTCGTGGGCGGCATGAGCGCCAACACCGTCGACCTGATCGACTCGGTGGGCTCGCACCTGCCCTGGATGGGGCTGATCGTGGTGGTGGTGATGCTGGTGCTGCTGTTCGTCGCCTTCGGGTCGCTGGTGTTGCCGGTCAAGGCCGTGGTGATGAACCTGTTCTCGATCACCGCGTCGTTCGGGGTCGTCACCTGGATCTTCAGCGACGGTCACCTGTCGGGGCTGCTCGGGTTCACCCCGCAGGGGTTCCTCGACGCCACCAACCCGATCCTGATGCTCGCGATCCTGTTCGGGCTGTCCATGGACTACGAGGTTTTCCTGCTCTCCCGGGTCCGGGAGCAGTACGACCGCACCGGCGACAACGACGTCGCAGTCGCGACCGGCGTGCAGAAGACCGGCCGGATCATCACCAGCGCCGCGGTGCTGCTCGGCGTGGTGATCGGGGCGTTCGCGCTCAGCGGCATCGTGTTCATGAAGATGCTCGGCATCGGCATGCTCGTCGCGCTGCTCGTCGACGCCACGGTGGTCCGCGCGCTGTTGGTCCCGGCCACGATGAAGCTGCTCGGCCGGCTCAACTGGTGGGCCCCCGGCCCGCTGGCGCGCTGGTGGGAGAAGTACGGCTTCCGGGAGGGCGACGAGGCCGGCACCGCCCAGCCCGCTCCCGCTCCCGAGCCCGCGGGGGTCTGACCCTCCCTCTTGAAAGCTCCCGCGCCGGGGTGGTCCGCCACCTTTCGGACCGAGATCGCGTGATCTCAACACCCGAAGGTGACGGACCACCCCACGGGGAGGGTGCCGCAAGAGCTCAGGGCACGAGGACGTAGCGGCCACGGACGCCACCGCGGGCGACCGCGGCGTGGGCGTCGTCGACGCGGTCGAGCGGCAGCACCTCGGCGACGCGGGCCGGCAGCTCGCCGGTGGCGGTGCGCGCCAGGAGCCCGGCCAGCGCGACGCCGTCGGGGACGATGCTGACGACCTCGATGGTGACGCCGCGCTCCGGCTCGGGCCGGGCGGACGGCTGGACGCCGACGAAGCGGCCGCCGTCACGCACGAGGGCCACCGCCTGCTCCTGCAACGACGCAGGGTCGGCCACCACGTCCCATCCACGCGTCGGTACGGCAGTGAACTCCGCGCCGAGCGCTCGTACGAACTCCTCGTCGCCGGGCCGCGCCAGGCCCGTCACCCGCCAGCCGCGCTCGAGCGCCAGCGGCACGACGTACCCGCCGACGGCGCCGGCGGCCCCTGTGACGAGCAGCGCGCGCCCCTCGCCGTCCCCGAGGATGTCCACGAGCTGGAGCGCGGTGAGTGCGTTGAGCGGGACCGTGGCGGCCTCGACCAGGTCGAGCCCGTCGGGCACCGCGGCCAGGTCCGAAGCCGACAGCACCAGCTGCTCGGCGTAGGTGCCGAAGTCGCGGTCGAGCCCGCCCACCAGTCCGGCCACCCGGGTCCCCGGCGCCAGGTCGACGCCTGGCCCGGCCTCGAGGACGGTGCCGGAGAAGTCCCAGCCCAGCCCCGTGTGGTGGGGCTGGTCGATGAGGCCCAGCCGGTGCATGTAGCCATCGCGGACGGCGAGGTCGACGGGGTTCACCGCCGCTGCCGCCACGGCGACCCGGACCTGGCCGGGCTCGAGCGGGACGACGGGGAGGTCGACGAGGGAGATCGGGTCGGGTCCGCCGGGCTCGGTCACGACGGCGGCGCGGAAGGTCTGCTCGGTGTTGGTCATGGTTCCTCCTGTTGTCGGTTCCGTGCACCGGCGGGAACAATCGCCGGTGACGAGCCGCTTCCCGATGGAGAGCAGGCACCTGAGAGTGCGTAACCAACCGCGAGGACGGACCTCATGCCCACGATGACCGCGGCCCAGCGCCGGGCCGCCGACAAGGCCGAGTACGACGCGTTCCTGGCCCAGTGCCCCAGTCGGCAGCTCCTCGACCGGATCTCCGACAAGTGGGTGACGCTCGTGCTGGCCGCGCTCGAGGACGGTCCGCTGCGCTACTCACAGCTCGCCCGCACCATCGCCGGGGTCAGTCAGAAGATGCTCACCCAGACGCTGCGCTCGCTTGAGCGCGACGGGCTGCTCACCCGGACGGTGACCGCGACGGTGCCGGTGACGGTGACCTATGAGCTCACCGAGCTCGGCCGCTCGCTGCAGGCGGTCCTCACCGGCCTGAAGGGCTGGGCCGAGTCGCACATGGACCAGGTGCTGTCAGCCCGGTCCTCCTATGATGCGCAGCCATGACGTCCTCCCGGCTCCGCGTGGCTGCGCTCGGCACCGTCGCGGTCCTGGGGCTCGCGGCCGGCTGCGGCGGCAACGACGACGGCGATGGCGGGGGGTTCGCCAAGGAGTCGGGTGACAAGATCGCCGACACCGCCAAGGCGGACATGAAGGGCCTCGACCAGGTGAAGTTCTCCGGTGAGATCACCTCCGCGAGCCAGAAGATCACCGTCGACGTACAAGCGGACTCCAACGGTGACTGCACCGGCACGATCGGCCTCGGCGGCGGCACCGCGCAGGTCCTGGCCAAGGACGGCACCAACTGGTTCAAGCCCGACGAGGAGTTCTGGCGGGCCAACGCGCCTGACCAGGCGGACGCGATCATCGAGGCGGTCGGGGACAAGTGGGTCCTCGACACCAGCTCCAACTTCTCGCAGTTCTGCGATCTCGACACGTTCTTCGACAACCTGTTCAAGAACGACGCCAGCGCGGGCTCCTACAAGAACACCGGCACCGACGAGATCGACGGCAAGCAGGTGGTCAAGGTCGAGCAGAGCGACGACGAGGGCACCGCCACGGGCTACGTGCTGGTCGACGGCGAGCACTACCTGGTCAAGCTCGAGCGCACCGCGGGCGACCAGCCTGGCCACCTCGACTTCACCGACTTCGACAAGGACTTCGACGTCACCGCTCCGGCCGACGACGACGTCGTCGACCTGAACTCGCTCTAGCCGTCCGTGCGGCCGCGCGTGCCCACACCTGGAGCGGCCTGCTTCTGTGGCGACCCATCCGCTTCTGTGCCGAGATCTCGGTACAGAAGCTCAGGGGTCCCCGGATATCCGGTGACCCCTGCAACCGGCTCCGCTTCGCGCGCCTACCGGATCACACCAGCCTCATCGGTGGGTTTGCGGAGGGGAATCGGCACCTGGTGCCGGAGATCCTCGGCAAAGCCGGGTCCCCGGAACAGGCCCCGGGCGTGCTACGCGCGCGGCCGCCCACCCACGGAGGCGTCAGCGGTCAGGCCCGCGACGACGCCGCCGCTACGGATGCCGCGACCGAGTGGTCAGGCTCGGGCGCCTGGGGGACGTACTCACGCAGGACGAGCGTGCTGCTCTCCTTCATCGTGAACGTCGAGCCGGCCTTGAGGACCTCGACCGCGTCGGGCGTGCCGGCGGTGTCGATGTAGACGTCCCACGACTCGGCGTACTCCGCCGATGGGAGGGTGATCGTCTGCTCGCCGTCGGCGTTGAAGTAGAGCAGGAAGCTGTCGTCGGTGATGGTGTCGCCCCGGACGTCGACGCCGGCGATCCCGTGCCCGTTGAGGTACATCCCGATCGCCTGCGCGCCGCTCTCCCAGTCGGTGTCCTCCATCGGCCGTCCGTCGAGGTGCAGCCACACGATGTCGTTGAGCCGCTCGGCGCCGGCCGGTCCGGTGCGCACGGTCCGGCCGGTGAAGAAGCGACGGCGCCGGAACGTCGGGTGCCGCCGGCGCAGCCCGATCAGGGCCGCGGTGAACTCGATCAGTGGCTCGTCCGCCTGGTCCCAGTGCACCCAGCTGATCTCGGAGTCCTGGGCGTAGGTGTTGTTGTTGCCGAGCTGGGTGCGGCCGAGCTCGTCGCCGTGGAGCAGCATCGGCGTGCCCTGGCTGAGCAGCAGGGTGGCGAGGAAGTTGCGCTGCGCGCGCGAGCGGAGCGCCAGGATCTCCGGGTCGTCGGTCGGCCCCTCGGCCCCGTGGTTGAAGGAGCGGTTGTGGCTCTCGCCGTCGTTGTTGTCCTCGCCGTTGGCCTCGTTGTGCTTCTCGTTGTAGGACACCAGGTCGCGCAGCGTGAACCCGTCGTGGGCGGTCACGAAGTTGATGCTCGCCACCGGCCGGCGCCCGGTGTGCTCGTAGAGGTCGGCGGAACCGGCCACCCGGGAGGCGAACTCGCCGAGCGACGGCTCGCCGCGCCAGAAGTCGCGGACGGTGTCGCGGAACTTGCCGTTCCACTCGGTCCACTGCGGCGGGAAGCCGCCCACCTGGTAGCCGCCCGGGCCGATGTCCCACGGCTCGGCTATCAGCTTCACCTGGCTGACCACCGGGTCCTGCTGCACGAGCTCGAAGAACGTCGAGAGGCGGTCGACGTCGTAGAACTCCCGCGCCAGCGTGGACGCGAGGTCGAAGCGGAACCCGTCGACATGCATCTCGGTGACCCAGTAGCGCAGCGAGTCCATGATCAGCTGCAGTGAATGGGGGTGCCGGACGTTCAGGGAGTTCCCGGTGCCGGTGTAGTCCATGTAGTAGCGCGGGTCGTCATCGACCAGCCGGTAGTACGCCGGGTTGTCGATGCCCTTCATCGACAGCGTCGGCCCGAGGTGGTTGCCCTCGGCGGTGTGGTTGTAGACCACGTCGAGGATCACCTCGATCCCGGCCTGGTGCATCGTCTTGACCAGCGTCTTGAACTCCTGGACCTGCTGGCCGGGCTGGCCCTGCGGAGCGCCGCCGCCCGCGGCGTAGCCGGCGTACGGCGCGAAGAACCCCAGCGTGTTGTAGCCCCAGTAGTTGCGCAGCCCGCGGTCGAGCAGAGCGGAGTCCTGGATGAACTGGTGCACCGGCATCAGCTCGATCGCGGAGACGCCCAGCCGCTTCAGGTGGCTGGTCACCGCGGGGTGCGCCAGGCCGGCGTAGGTGCCGCGCAGCTCCTTGGGTACGCCCTCGTGGAGCTGGGTCATCCCCTTGACGTGCGCCTCGTAGATGACCGACTCGTTGTAGGGCACGTCGAGCCGGCGGTCACCCTCCCAGTCGAAGAACGGGTTGATGACGACGCCCTTGGTCATGTGCGGGCCGGAGTCGTCGTCGTTGCGCTCGTCCTCGGTGCCGAAGGTGTAGCCGAACAGGCTCTGGTTCCACTCGATCTCGCCCGCGGTCGCCTTGGCGTAGGGGTCGAGCAGGAGCTTGTTCGGGTTGCAGCGCAGCCCCTTCTCGGGCTCCCACGGGCCGGTGACCCGGTAGCCGTAGCGCTGCCCCGGCTGCACCGACGGCAAGTAGCCGTGCCAGACGTAGGCGTCGACCTCGGTGAGCTCGACCCGGGTCTCGGTGCCCTCGGCGTCGAACAGGCAGAGCTCCACCTTCTCGGCGACCTCGCTGAACAGGGCGAAGTTGGTGCCGCTCCCGTCGAACGTCGCTCCCAGCGGGTAGGCGCGCCCCGGCCACATCTCCACGGGCCCCTCCGTCCCAGGTGCCAGGGTCTCCGCTGGCCTTGGATCGATCAAAGCACACTCCTGCACCGGTCGGCTGCTGTCCGCCCCGGGATGTCGTCGGCCGTGCCCGGGTGCCACCCTGTACCCCGGTCGTGACACGGTCAGCACATCGGTGCCGGGATCTGGAGGACCGGGAACAGATCCCGGCCTCGCCGGGTTGGCGTCGTACGTGACGTCGACGCCTGCCATCAGCCGCGCCGACGTCGGGCTGCGCAGCGAGCGGGGGCCGATCCTGCTCGCCGTGATGCTGAGCATCGGGCTGGTCGCGATCGACGCCACGATCCTGGCCACGGCGGTGCCGGCCGTGGTCGACGACCTGGGCGGCTTCACCCAGTTCCCGTGGCTGTTCTCGGTCTACCTGCTCGGCCAGGCGGTCTCGGTACCGCTCTACTCCAAGCTGGCCGACCAGTACGGCCGCAAGCCGATGATGATGATCGGGGTCGGCCTGTTCCTCGTGGGCTCGCTGCTGTGCGGCGTCGCCTGGAGCATGGTCGCCCTCATCGCCTTCCGCGCCATCCAGGGGCTCGGCGCCGGCGCGGTGATGCCGATCGGCATGACGATCGTCGGGGACATCTACACGATCGCCGAGCGCGCGAAGGTGCAGGGCTACCTGGCCAGCGTCTGGGCGCTGGCCGCGGTGATCGGCCCGACGCTGGGCGGCGTCTTCGCCGACTACGTCTCCTGGCGGTGGATCTTCTTCGTCAACCTGCCCATCGGCGTCGCGGCGATGTTCATGCTGCTGCGCCGCTTCGAGGAGCAGGTGACCCGGGCACGGCACCGGTTCGACGTGGTGGGCGCGACCCTGCTCACCGCCGGTGGCCTGCTCCTCCTGCTGGCGCTGCTCGAAGGCGGCGTGCGGTGGTCCTGGACGTCGGCGACCAGCATCGCGCTGTTCGCGATCTCGCTCGCAATGCTGGCCGCCTTCGTGGTGGTCGAGACCCGGGCCGCCGAGCCGGTGCTGCCGCTGTGGGTCTTCCGGAACCGGGTGATCCTCGCGGCCATCCTGGTCTCGCTGGTGATCGGCGTCCTCCTCATGGGGCTGACGTCGTACATCCCGCTCTATGCCCAGGGCGTCCTCGGCCACGGGGCGGTCAGCTCGGGCTTCGCCCTGGCCGCGCTCACGCTCGGGTGGCCGCTGGCCGCGTCGAACGCCGGCCGTCTCTACCTCACCATCGGCTTCCGGGCCACCATCGTGATCGGCTCGGTGATCGCGCTGGGCGGCACGCTCCTGCTGCTCCCGATCGGGCCGGACAGCTCGCTGTGGTACGTCGCGGTGCCCTGCTTCGTGATGGGCTTCGGCTTCGGGTTCGCGGCCGCTCCCGCAGTCATCGTCGCCCAGTCCGCCGTGGACTGGCAGCGGCGCGGCGTGACGACCGGTGCGACGATGTTCGCCCGCTCGGTCGGCAGCGCGATCGGGGTCGCGGTCTTCGGAGCGATGGTCAACGCCGGTGTGACCGACCGGATCGGCCACGCGACTCCGAACCTGGAGCACCTCTCCCCGTCGGTCCTCGACGGGCCGATCCACACCACCTTCGTCGGCTCCGCGGTCGTCGCCGTGGCGCTGGTCGTGGTCAGTTTCCTGATGCCGAAGCGGGCGGCGGACGAGTCGGCCACGGCACCGGTGGCCGCAGAGGAGGCCACCGCCTGAGCGAGCTGTCGCTCATACCGTCGAGGCTGCGGCTACGGCAGACATGTCCGCCTCGGCGGCCACCGACTGGCCCGGTTCGTTCTCCGTCTCGCGACGGGCGACCAGCAGCGCCGGGACCATCACCAGGGCGGTGACGACGAAGGCCCAGCTGAAGCCCACGGCGCCGACCAGCATGGCGACCCCGGCAGCACCCACGGCCATGCCGAGGTCGTAGCCGGCGTTCCAGATCGCGCTCACGGCGCTGAAGCCCTCGGTCGGGACCCGCGCGTACATCAGGCTGAGGCTGGCGTTCTGGAGGACTCCGAAGCCGGTCCCGAAGGTGGTCGCGCCCGCGATCACGAGCAGCACCGACCCGGTCGCGGCCATCGCGACCACGCCGAGGATCGACAGCGCCAGTCCGGGCACCAGCAGCCGGACCTGGCCCCCCCGGTCGCCCAGTCGACCCGCGATCCAGCGGCCGGTGGTGGCGGCGGCGGGCTGGGCCAGCAGCGCTGCGGGAGCGACCCAGGCGGCGTGGTGCGCGAGCGCCAGCGGCAGGTAGGTGACCACGACGCCGGCGGCCGCCGCGGAGGCGGCGAAGACCGTGGCCGGCCGCATCAGGGCGCCCTGCCGCAGGCTGCCGCCCACGCCGTGGTGGGTCCGGGTGTCGAGCATCCGGCCCGGCAGGCCCGGCACCGTGGCGACGGCCAGCAGCGGGGCCGCCGCGCTCAGCGCGAACACCGGTCCGAAGCCCCAGTGCGCGGCAGCCCAGGCGCCGAAGGGCAGCGCGACGAGCGAGGGCACGCCGCCCACGAGGCCGACCAGCGCCAGTCCCTCGCCGCGGCGCGAGTCGGGGATGAGCTGGGCGGTCAGCGCGCCGCCGGCGGTCACGGTGATCGCGAAGCCCACGCCGCGCAGCACGTTGACCGCGAGGATGGCCGGGAACGACGCGGTGCCCACCAGCACCAGCGCCGGCGCGCCGAGGAGGACCAGCCCGACGGCGAGCGCCCAGCGGTAGCCCACTCGCGCGACGAACCGCGGCGTGGCCAGCTCGCCGCCCACGGTGGCCACGAGCAGCGCGCCGTTGGCCAGGCCACCGGCCGAGGGCGAGCCGTGCGCCGCGGCGTACATGGGGACCGCGGCGAGCGGCAGGTAGAACCCGATCGAGCTCGCGACGATCGAGACGAAGCGCAGCAGCAGGGCCCGGCTGACGAGTGGGGGCTGGGAGGCCCGGGTCGTGGTCATGGCACGACGCTAGGAGAGAAGTGGAACGCTGCTAAGGTCCATTTTCGTGGCTGTCGAGTGGTCCGGTTCGGGTCCGGAGCTGATGGTCGCCCTCGACCGGGACCGCCCGCTCCGCGCGCAGGTCGAGGACCAGCTCCGGGCAGCGATCCGGAACGGCCGGCTGGCCGCCGACGAGAAGCTCCCGTCGACCAGGAGCCTCGCCGCCACCCTCGGCCTCTCCCGCGGGCTGGTGCAGGAGTGCTACGAGCAGCTGGTGGCGGAGGGTTACCTCACCGCCCGCACCGGCTCGGCGACCCGGGTCGCGGCGATGTCAACGAACCGGGAGCGCCAGGAGCCGGCTGCACCGCCGGCCGCGCGTGTGTCGGCACCGCCTCCGCTGGTCGCCGACTTCCCGTCGGGGGTTCCCGACCTCGCGATGGCGCCTCGCGAGGACTGGGCCTGGGCGGTGCGCGAGGCCTGCCGAACCGCGCCCAACGTGGCCTTCGACTACGACGACCCGCGGGGGGTGCTCCGGACCCGTGAGGTCGTGGCGGCCTACCTGCGTCGGGTGCGGGCGATGGACGTCGCGGCCTCGCAGGTCGTGGTGTGCAGCGGCTTCGCCCAGGGGCTGGCCGTCGTGCTGCGCGCCCTCGCCCGCGTCGGACTCACCCGGGTGGCCTGCGAGGACCCGGGCTCGATCGGCACCGTCACCGCGGCCGCCGAGGCGGCCGGCGGGTCGGCGGTGCCGGTCCCGGTCGACGAGCACGGCATCGACGTCGCCGCGCTGCGCGCGAGCGGGGCCCGGGTCGCCGTGCTCACGCCGGCCCACCAGTGGCCGACCGGCGTGGTCCTCGGTCCCGAGCGCCGGCACGACCTGCTCGCGTGGGCCCGCGAGGTCGACGGGGTGGTGGTCGAGGACGACTACGACGCCGAGTTCCGCTACGACCGCGACCCGGTCGGCTCGCTCCAGGGGCTCGACCCCGACCGGGTGGTGACTCTCGGGACGGTCAGCAAGTCGCTCGCGCCGGCGCTGCGGCTCGGCTGGGCGGTGGTGCCGGCGGCGATCGTCGAGGAGGTGGTGGGCGAGAAGCAGGTCGCCGACCGCGGCAGCTCGGGCATCGACCAGCTCGCGCTGGCCGCGCTGGTCGCGTCCGGCCGCTACGACCGGCACCTGCGAAAGATGCGGACCGAGTACTCCCGTCGCCGCGACGTCCTCGTCGATGCGCTGACGACGTACGCGCCGGCGGTGCGGGTCAGCGGCCTGGCTGCAGGCTTCCACGCGGTGGCCCACCTGCCCGGCCACGCGAACGAGGCCGACGTCCTCGAGCAGGCGCTGGCCCGCGGCGTCGGGCTGCGCGGGATGAGCACCTACCGGTCGACCGGTTCGGCCACGCCACCGCAGCTGGTCCTCGGGTTCGGCAACACGAGCACCCGAGCCATCGAGGCGGGCATCAGGACCGTCGCCGACCTGTTGCAGTGAGATATCTGCCAGTGGCCAGCAGAGCCTTCCCTTGCTTGTGGCGGCGTACGCCGGAGGCGACGATCGAACCATGACCACCGACGACCTCGGCCTCGACGACGTGGCGGCCGGCCCGCACGCCGGCGAGCCGCACGCGGGTGGCCTCAACAACCGGCTCAACTGGCTGCGCGCCGGTGTGCTCGGCGCCAATGACGGGATCGTGTCGACCGCGGGCATCGTGATGGGCGTGGCCGGCGCCACCACCGACCGGGGCGCGATCCTGGTCGCCGGTGTGGCGGGGCTGGCTGCCGGCGCACTGAGCATGGCGGCCGGCGAGTACGTCTCGGTGAGCACGCAGAAGGACTCCGAGCTCGCGCTGCTCGAGAAGGAGCGGCGCGAGCTGCGCGACGAGCCGGAGGACGAGCTGGCCGAGCTGGCCGGGCTCTACGTCCAGCGGGGGCTCAGCGAGAAGCTCGCGCTGCAGGTGGCCGAGGAACTCACCGCGCACGACGCGCTCGCCGCCCACGCCGAGGTCGAGCTGGGCATCGACCCCGACGACATCACCAGCCCCTGGCACGCCGCATGGGCCTCGATGGTGGCGTTCACGCTCGGCGCCCTGCTGCCGCTCCTCACGATCCTCCTCTTCGGGCCGACCGTGCGGATCGTGGTCACGGCCCTCGCCGTCGCCGTCGCGCTGGCCCTGACCGGCTGGGGGAGCGCGCGGCTCAGCTACGGGCCGACGGGACGCGCGGTGATGCGCAACGTCCTGGGCGGCCTGTTCGCGATGGCGATCACCTTCGCGATCGGCAAGGCGATCGGCACGCAGGTCTAGGGCCCGGCGTTTCGCCCGATGCGGATGTTCGCGGCGCTGGTGCCGCCGCCGGAGGCGCTGGAGCACCTCGACGGGTTCCTGGAGGGACGCCGCGGCGCCGGCGACTTCCGCTGGGTGCAGGCCGACCAGGTGCACGTGACGCTCGCCTTCCTCGAGCAGGTGCCCGAGCACCGGCTCGACGACCTGGTCGAGCGGCTGGCCCGCGCTGCCTCCCGGCGTACGTCGTTCGAGACCGCGATCCGCGGCGGCGGCGCGTTCCCCAACGTGGGCCGGGCGAAGGTGCTCTGGGCCGGGCTCGACCTCGACGAGCCAAGCCGGACCGAGCTGGACCGGCTGGCCACCGGGTGCCGGGCCGCCGCCAACCGGGCCGGCGTCGAGGTGGACGGCGCCCGGTTCCGGCCGCACCTGACGCTGGCGCGGACCCGCTTCCCGCACGACATCAGCAGCTGGGTACGCCTGCTCGACACCTACGAGGGACCGCGGTGGCAGGGCGATGAGCTGACGCTGGTCGAGTCGCACCTCGGCGAGGGGCCGCGCGGCAGGCCGCGACATGTGGTCGTGGACACGTTCCCGCTGGGCGCCGGGAGACCTCGGTAAGGTCACCGCCCGTGAGGGTTGCGGTGGTCCGGGAGACGCGTGAGGGCGAGACGCGGGTCGCCATCGTCCCCGAGCTGGTCGGCAAGCTGACCGGTCTCGGTTACGACGTGGCGGTCGAGCCCGGTGCAGGCACGCACGCGCTGCTCGCCGACGAGGACTACACCGAGGCCGGTGCGGTCATCGACGCCGAGGCGCTGCCGACGGCCGACGTCGTGGTGTCGGTGCAGCCGCTCGGCCCCGACGCCGTACGCCGGCTGAAGCGGGGGGCGGCCACGGTCAGCTTCCTGCCGGTCAACCAGGAGCTCTCGCTGGTCGCCGACCTGCGCGACGTGGGCGCGACGTCGTTCGCCATGGAGCTGGTGCCCCGGATCTCGCGCGCGCAGTCGATGGATGCGCTGTCCTCGCAGGCGCTCGTGTCCGGCTACCGCTGCGCGATCGTGGCGGCGGGGATGCTGCGCCGCTTCTTCCCGCTGAACATGACCGCGGCCGGCACCGTGCAGCCGGCCGAGATCGTCGTGCTCGGTGCCGGCGTGGCCGGGCTCCAGGCGATCGCCACCTGCAAGCGGCTCGGCGCCGTGGTCAAGGCCTACGACGTCCGCGCGGCCGCCGCCGAGGAGATCAGGTCGATGGGTGCGAAGGCGATCGAGCTGGAGCTGGAGACGCTCGAGGGAGCGGGCGGCTACGCCCGCGAGATGACCGAGGACCGGGCCGCCCGGCAGATGGAGCTGCTCGCGCCGTACGTCGCCGAGGCGGACGCGCTGATCACGACCGCCGCGGTCCCCGGCCGGACCGCGCCGCGGCTGGTCACCGCGGCCATGGTCGAGGCGATGAGGCCGGGCTCGGTCGTCGTCGACCTGGCCGCCGAGTCGGGCGGCAACGTCGAGGGCGCGGTGGCCGGCGAGGTGACCCGGATCGGCAACGCGTCGGTGTGGGGCGGCAGGAACGTCCCGGCCCAGATGCCGGGACCGGCGTCGAAGCTCTACGCCCAGAACATCGTCAACCTGCTCACCCTCATGACCGCCAAGCCCGGTGAGGGCGACGCTGCTGGATCCGGGGGAGGTGGCGTCTTCGCGCCCGACTTCGAGGACGAGATCGTGGCCGGCGCGTGCGTCACCCACGACGGGGCGATCCGGCACGAGCCGACCCGGCATCAGATCGAGGGCCCAGCGATCGAGGGGGAGACCCAGTGAACGAAGCGGTCGTCTGGCTGACGATCTTCATCCTCAGCGTCTTCGTGGGCATCGAGGTCATCTCCAAGGTGTCCTCGACGCTGCACACGCCGCTGATGTCCGGCGCCAACGCCATCCACGGCGTGATCCTGCTGGGCGCGATCCTGGTCACCGGCAGCACCGACGACACCGCGGCGCTCGTCGTGGGGCTGGTCGCGATCGTGCTCGCGGCGGTGAACATGGTCGGCGGCTTCGTGGTCACCGACCGGATGCTGCAGATGTTCACGCGCAGGAAGCAGCCCAAGCAGGTCGAGTCGGGCACGGGGAGCGGCGCGTGATCCCGGTCTGGGCGCAGCTGCTCTACCTGTTCGGGGCCGTCTGCTTCATCCTCGCGCTCAAGGGGCTCTCCGGCCCCAGGACCGCGCGCTACGGCAACCTGCTCGGCGCCTTCGGCGCGGTGCTGGCATGCGTCATCCCCTTCTTCTACGTCGACGACATGAAGCACGTGCCGCTGATCCTCGCGGCCATCGCGGTGGGCGCGGCGGGTGGGGTCTACGGCGCCCGCAAGGTCCAGATGACCCAGATGCCGCAGATGGTGGCGCTGTTCAACGGCGTGGGCGGCGGCGCGGCGGCGCTGGTCGCGCTGCTCGAGCTGCACGAGACCGTCGACAGTGGCAGCGACATCGGCAACTTCACCCTGTTCGCCACCGCCTTCACCATCCTGGTGGGCTCGGTCTCCTTCGCCGGCTCGATCATCACCTTCGCCAAGCTGCAGGAGCTGATGACCTCGCGGCCGGTGGTCTTCCCCGGCCTCCCGGTCATCTTCGGAGCCGGGATCCTCGGCGCGATCGTCCTCACCGTGCTCCAGGTGCGCGACGCCGACCTGACCCTCGGCATCGTGCTGGCCCTGGTCGGGCTGCTGCTCGGCGTACTCCTGGTCCTGCCGGTGGGCGGCGCCGACGTACCGATCGTCATCTCGCTGCTCAACGCGTTCACCGGCCTCACCGTGGCCGCCGGCGGCTACGTGCTCTCCAACACCCTGCTGCTCGTGGCGGGCACGCTGGTCGGCGCCTCCGGTACCTTCCTCACCCTGCTGATGGCTCGGGCCATGGGCCGCTCGGTTGCCAACATCCTGTTCGGCGCGCTCAAGGGCGGGTCCACCCTGGGCGGCGGCGAGGCCTCCGACCGCCCGGTGAGGTCCGCCGGGCCCGAGGACGTCGCGATCATGCTGGGCTACGCAGACCGGGTCATCATCGTGCCCGGCTACGGCCTCGCGGTCGCCCAGGCCCAGCACACCCTGCGCGAGCTCGTCGACCTGCTGATCTCACGCGGGTCCGAGGTGGACTACGCGATCCACCCGGTGGCCGGCCGGATGCCCGGCCACATGAACGTGCTGCTCGCCGAGGCGCAGGTGCCCTACGAGCAGCTGATCGAGATGGACGAGATCAACGACGACTTCAAGGACGCCGACGTCGTGCTCGTCGTCGGCGCCAACGACGTGGTCAATCCGGCCGCGCGGAACACGCCGTCCGCACCGATCTACGGCATGCCGATCCTCAACGCCGACCAGGCCAAGCAGGTCGTGTTCCTGAAGCGGTCGATGCGCCCGGGGTTCGCCGGCATCGAGAACGAGCTGCTCTTCGAGCCGCAGACCACACTGCTCTTCGGCGACGCCAAGGACACGCTCGGGAAGGTGCTGACCGCGGTCAAGGCGCTGTGAGTGTTGATTCGGGACTTCCGCCGGTCGAATCGTCAGTTCCGCCGCGGCAGAAGGACCGATTCGACCGGCGGAAGTCCCGAATCAACCGGCGGAAGTCCCGAATCAACCCACGACGCCGTACAACCGGTCGCCGGCGTCGCCGAGACCGGGGACGATGTAGCCCTTGTCGTTGAGCTTCTCGTCCATCGCGGCGGTGACCACGGTGACCGGTACGTCGACGCCGTCGAGCTCTCCCTCGAGGCGGGCACATCCCTCAGGAGCGGCGAGCAGGCAGATCGCGGTGATGTCGTTGGCGCCGCGGTCGATCAGGAACCTGACCGCGGCGGACAGCGTGCCGCCGGTGGCCAGCATCGGATCGAGCACGTAGCACTGACGGCCGGCCAGGTCCTCCGGCAGCCGCTCGGCGTACGTCGTGGCCTCCAGCGTCTCCTCGTTGCGCATCATCCCGAGGAAGCCGACCTCCGCCGTCGGCAGCAGCCGCATCATGCCGTCGAGCATGCCGAGGCCGGCGCGCAGGATCGGGACGACGAGCGGCTTGGGCGCGGCGAGCTTCACACCGGTGGTCGGCGCGACCGGGGTGACGATGTCGTGTGGGTCGACGCGGACCTCGCGGGTGGCCTCGTAGGCCAGCAGCGTCACCAGCTCGTCGGCCAGCCGGCGGAAGGTCGGTGAGTCGGTGGTCTCGTCACGCAGGGCGGTGAGCTTGTGGGCGACGAGCGGGTGGTCGACGACATGGGTCCGCACGACCAGCACCCTAGGGCACGCGAGCGCGGCTCCGGCTCGTCAGTTCTTGCCGGTGCAGGCGAGCGTGTACGTCGTCTTCTTCGGCAGCGGCGCCTTGACCGACTTCTTGCTCTTGTCGTTGAGGTTCCAGTAGCGCAGCCAGTCCATCTGCATCCGGGCCTTGTTCATCCGCTTGCCCTTGACCGCCTGCATCGTGAACCGGACCTGGAACTTGCGCCCGGTCAGCGCCTCGGGCCGGGTCTCGGTCCGGATCACGTGGGAGTCGACGAACCACGAGATGTGCTTGCGGGTCACCTCGACCGCGTAGGTGTGCCACTGGTCCTGGCCCAGGCCGCGCTTGAGCGAGGCCTGGTAGAGGTTGTCCGGGCGGCTCCGGATGTAGAAGTTCACCTCGTTGCCGCTCATCTTGAAGCGGTTCAGTGCGATGTTCTGCTCACCGCAGCCCTCGCCCTCCCTGGTCACCGGGACGAGCTCGGTGAGGACGCGGTACGGCGTGTGCTTGTGGCCGTACTGGCGCTGACGGAGCCTGGTCTCCCACCGCCCGTACGCGCGGCCAGGGATCGTCATCCGCGCGGAGACCGTGCCCTTGGTGGCGGTGTTGAGGGTGAGCATGCCGTGCTGGGTGCGGACGGCGCCCGGGCCCTCGACGTGCCAGCGCTTGTGGTTGAGCGGCCCGACGAAGGTCTCGTCGTAGACCAGGCCGTTGTGGCCGTACCAGCCGAAGGTGTTGCCGGCGTGGATCGGGCCGGGCGCCTGCCGCGCGGCGACGCCGTCGGGGGTGTCGGCGCGGCTCGCGTGTGCGGCACCAGCAGAGAGCGAGAGGCCCAGGAGGGCGGCGGTGCCGGCGGCCAGGGCGCGGCGGGGGATGGTCGCGGTCTGGACGAACATGGGCATCGAACCTAGCGAACTCGTCTGCGAGGGTCACGTCGGGGCGCATACCGACGGAACGTGAACGGCCCGGAAACCCGTTCTGTACTGGGAAAAAGGGGGTGGTCGCCCCGGGGCCCGTCTGTCACTCTGGTGAGGTGGTCGGGCACGACGACGGGATCGACTTCGCCCTTGCGGCATACCGCGAGGGCGACCAGTGGACCGTCCACGACCTCGCCCACGACCACCTCGCGGATGTCGAGACGATCGCCGACGCCCTGAGCCGGTTGCCCGGCGACGGTGGCGCGGTGGCGATGGTCGCGGTCGACGAGGACTTCTTCGTGATCGTGCGGGTCATGGGCGAGACGACGCGGGTGCTGCTCTCGGACGTCACCGCCGCCGAGGAGTGGGACCTGGCCGAGTCCGCCCTGGAGTTCCTGGGGCTCCCCGAGCTGGAGCTCGAGGAGTCCGACGACCAGGTGCCGGCCGGCGACCTGGGGCTGCTCGACGACCTCGGCGTCCAGGAGCTGGAGATGGGACTCCTGCTCGACGACGTCGACCTCTACCCCGACGAGATCCTCTCCGACGTCGCCCGCCACCTCGGCTTCGGCGAGCAGTTCGACGACGCCGTCGGCCTCAGCCCAGCGTGACCTCTCATTGGGAGGCGGCGATGGGAGCCGCCCTCGACGAGGCGCGCGCCGCGCTGGCCACCGGCGACGTACCCATCGGCGCCGTGGTGCTCTCGCCGGCACAGGGCGTGCTCGGAGCCGGCCACAACGTGCGCGAGGCCGCGGCCGACCCGACCGGGCACGCCGAGCTCGTGGCGATCCGCGCCGCGGCGGCCTCCATCGGGTCGTGGCGGCTGGACGGCTGCACGCTCGTGGTGACGCTGGAGCCATGCACGATGTGCGCCGGCGCCACGGTGCTGGCCCGTCTCGAACGCGTCGTGTTCGGCGCCTTCGACCCCAAGGCGGGAGCGGTCGGCAGCCTCTGGGACGTGGTCCGGGACCGGCGGCTCAACCACCGCCCCGAGGTGGTGAGCGGGGTGCGCGCGGCGGAGTCGACGGCGCTGCTCGACGATTTCTTCGCCTCACAGCGGCACCGGGTCGATCCATAGTCCATCGGGGTGGTTCTCGGAGTTTGACTTGCGAGCGAGAATGCCTAGGTGGGTGGCTTCCGGGCAGCCCGGCTGGCTGCAACGACCGCGACGGCGTTCGTCGTCGTCGGACTGGCGGCGCCTGCGTACGCCGACACGACCGTCACCGTCCAGGGCACGGACTTCCCCGACCCGGCGCACGCCGACCTCTCCTTCGTCGGCTGCGACGACCTCTACCAGCGCACGGACGAGCCGCTGTTGCCGATGATCGGCCTCGGCCCTGGCGACGCACCGGCCGGTAGCCGCAGCCTGGGCTGGGACCTGCGAGGCGGCAACGCCATCGGGGCGGTGTTCCCGGTGCCGTCGGTCCTGAAGACGACCACGGCCGGCCTCGAGGTGCACGCCGAGGGCCCCGCGACCGGGGTGGCCTATGCGGGCTACCAGCCGCCCTCCGACGCGGGGTCGTCGCTGCTGTGGATCGGCCGGGACGCGCTGGCCACCCCCGGTGGCGCCTGGCAGGCCATGGACGCCACCCAGCGGGTCTACAGCTGGGCGCAGTTCGACATGACCAGCGGCCAGCAGGTCAAGGCCGATCCCGGTCTCCCGGCGACTGTCGCCGACTTCGCGGCCATCCACGGCGGCGACGGGCCCGGCTTCTACACCGTCGGGTTCGGCTGCGACGGGACGCCGTTCTCGATGGACCGGCTCGAGGTCGGAAGCGCCGGGTCGGTGACCACCTACGACCTCGAGGGCCTCCGGACGTCGGTCACGATCGCCGCCGGGCGCGTGTCCGGCAACGGCGAGGTGACCGTCACCGGTCGGCTGCGCACCGAGACCGGTGACCCGATCCCGTTCGCGACGATGATCCTCGAGCGCCGCGAGGCGGACAGCCGGGAGTGGAAGCAGGTCCAGGTCGCCAACGTGAACGACGGCGTCGCGCGAGCCACGGTCCGTACCGACGGGCGCACGTTCTACCGCTGGCGGTTCGTCGAGCGACCACTGGCCGAGGGAAGCACCTCGAGCGCGATCGTGCTCGACGGGCTGCCGACGCTGCAGCCCGACCCGAGCCCGCCGCCGACGTCCGCGCCGCCGACGGGCACGCCCACCATCCAGCCGCCCCCACCGCCGACCTCGCCACCGCCGACGTCGCAGCCGCCCACGGACAGCCCGTCGGCGCCGGGGTCCGGATCGCCCTCCGCGTCCGGCCCGAGCCCCACCGAGGCGTCCTCGTCGCCGGCGGGCTCGCCGTCGACCAGCCCGAGCGGATCGAGCAACGGGTCCGCGTCGCCGAGCGACGCCGCGTCGACGCCGTAGCGAATTTCAGCGCCCC
>NZ_DASUFR010000117.1:0-23567 GCF_036274455.1 Nocardioides sp.
ACGTGGTCTCGGACCCGTTGTCGGTGGTCCCTGCCACCGTTGTGGCCATGACGACGCGAATCGACTGCGACACCTGTGTGGTGCGCGGGCTGGCCTGCCACGACTGCGTGGTGACCGTCCTCCTCGGGCCGCCACCCGAGCTCACGATCGACGACGACGAGCGCCGGGCCCTCGACGTGCTGGCCGACGGTGGGCTGGTCCCGCCGCTGCGACTGGTGCAGCCGGTGGCCGGCCCCGAGGTCGAGTCGGCGTGAGAACGCTCCCACCCGTCAGGACATCCCTGGCGTAGCGGCGATTCCTGTGACTGGTGTGACTCGTGTGACACGGGAGGCTGCATCGACCCTGACCAGGTGAAAAAACGTCCGACATCCTCGGTTGAGGTTTGGACGACCCGCCTCGAAACGCACTACGGTGCTTGTCCAGGTGCTCGTGGAAGTGGTCCACCCGGTCCGCGCGAGTGCCGCGTCGAGCCCTCGTCGTCCACGGACTGCGCGGGGCCGGGGAACCATCGCTGTCAGTGACAGCACCTGGGGTGAATCCCCAGCGAGGCGCCGAGAGGCGAGGAGCTGGGGTAGGGCGAGTCGTGCCCGAACCCGTCAGCTCACCCGGTAGGCGTACGACACCCAAGGAGACCTCCCGCCTCGTGGTTCACGGACGGAAGCGACTGGCCACCGCCCTCTCGGGACTGGCACTGGTCGCCTGCGTCGGCGCAGTCGGGTTCGTGCCCGCCCAGCCGGCCCAGGCCGAGCCCAAGATCGATGATGTGCAACAGCGCGTCGACACGCTCTTCCACGAGGCCGAGCAGGCCTCCGAGCGGCTCAACGACGCCAAGCTGGAGCTGGGCGACCTGCAGAGCGACCTGGTGTCGCTCCAGGCCGACCAGGAGCGTCAGCACGCCAGGCTCGAGGCGGCGCGCGAGAACCTCCAGGACTCCATCGTCAGCTCCTACGAGGGCCAGAGCCTCTCCGCGGTGGGCGTGGTCGCCGACACCGACGACGCCACCTCCTTCGTGTCGAACCTCTCCACCATGTCGGCCTACAACGACATGCAGTCCCAGCTCTTCACCTCCTTCGCCACCGAGTCCAAGGCCCTCGACCTGCGTGCGAAGGCGACCGAGCAGCGGGCCGCCGAGATCGAGAAGAAGCAGGCAGAGCTCGCCGCGGACAAGAAGGCCATCGACGACAAGTACGAGCAGGCCAAGGCGCTCCTCGACAAGCTCAAGGCCGAGGAGCGTGAGGCGCTGCTCTCCCGGGGCTCGGTGCGGATGCCGTCGGGCGTCGACGCCTCCGGCCGGGCCGCGATCGCGATCCGCTACGCCATGGCCCAGGTCGGCAAGTCCTACGTCTACGGCGCCGCGGGTCCCAACGCCTTCGACTGCTCCGGGCTGATGATGATGGCCTGGGCGCAGGCCGGCATCTCGCTGCCGCACTCGTCGGGCGCCCAGTACGGCGTGGGCCACCACGTGTCCTCCAGCGACCTGCAACCCGGCGACCTGGTCTTCTACTACTCGCCGATCAGCCACGTCGCGATGTACATCGGCAACGGCCTGATCGTCGAGGCGGCCAACCCGGGCGCCGGCATCCGCGTGTCGCCCGTCTTCTCGATGCCGTACGTCGGCGCCACCCGCCTGGTCTGACCTGCCTCCGGACCCGGGGTGGCTTCACCCCGGCTGACACACTCGCTGCGTGAGCGCTCGGCGTACCTGGTTGCTCGGCGGCGCGCTCACGGCGCTGGTCGTGGTGGTCGCCGTGGTGGCCTACCTGGTGGTGCGGCCCGACCCCTACGTCGCCTCGAGTCCGACCGGCAGCGTCCCCCGGCCGGATCCGGCCGGCGCCGCCCACGCCCTGCAGCGGTTCGAGGAGGCGGTGATCGGCCGTGACGCGAGCGGGGCGGCCGCGCTGGCGCCCGACGACGACGCGCGGGCCGGCGACCTGCTCTCCGCGGTCGCCGCGAACGCCGACGCCCTCCGCGTGGGCGGGTTCACCGCGCGCTACGTCGACGACGTGAGCGCCGTCGACACCAGTGGGCGCTGGCAGGCCGCCGTCGACCTCACCTGGCGCTTCGACGGCTTCGACCGGGAGCCGGCCCACGAGGAGGTGCTGGTCGGCTTCGAGCTCGAGCAAGGTGGGGGGAGCGGGGACCGGGTCGGCATCACGTCCTTCGGCGGCGGCGACCGCCGTACGCCGCTGTGGCTGACCGGGCCGGTCGAGGTCCGCCGCTCCGACCGTGCGCTGGTGCTGGCGACCACCCCGGCGGATGCGGACCTGCTGGCCCGACGGGCGAACGCCGCGGTCCCCGTCGTCCGCGACGTACTGCCGCAGTGGCACGGGAAGCTCGTGGTCGAGGTGCCGGGCTCCGAGGCCGGCCTCGATGCCGCGCTGGCCGCCGACCCCGCCACCTACGCGAACATCGCCGCGGTCACCGCCTCGGTGGACGGCACCCTGACCCCGTCGTCGCAGGTGCACATCTTCGTCAACCCGCAGGTCTATGACTCCCTCGAGCCGGTGGGCGGGCAGGTGGTGCTGAGCCACGAGGCCACCCACCTCGCCACCGGGGCGCCGTTGACCACCGGGGTGCCCCTCTGGCTGCTGGAGGGGTTCGCCGACTATGTCGCGCTGCACGACGTCGACCTGCCGATCACGACGACAGCCAGCCAGATCATCGCCCAGGTCAAGCGCGGGGGAGCCCCCGACCACCTGCCTGGCGAGGCGGAGTTCGACGAGGACGCCACGCACCTCGGAGCGTCCTACGAGAGCGCATGGGTGGCCTGCCTCGTCCTTGCCGACTCGGGCGGCCGGCAGGCCCTGGTGCGGCTCTACGACCAGGTGACGCGGGGGCAGCCGCTCGACGCCGAGCTGCGCCGTCAGTTCGGTCTCACCGACGCGGAGCTGACCGCGAGGTGGCGGAGCCGGCTCGAGGAGCTGGCGGCGCGCTCCAGCGACGGGGCGTGACCCCGCGCCGGGACTTCACCCCGGCTGCCACACTGGCAGCCGTGCTGGAAGCGAGGCGGACCGCCGCCGCAGTGGCAGTCGCCGGCGCCGTACTCTTCGTCGTCATCGCGGCGCTCCTTGTGCCCTGGGACCCGATCCCGGGCGGACCGCTGCACCCGCCGTCGGCGTCGTCGGTGTTCACCGCGGAGCAGATCCAGCGGGCCGAGGACTTCGCCGGGCTCCAGCGGATCCTGAGCTGGACCTCGCTCGCCGTGTCGCTGGTCCTGGCGTGCGTGCTGGGCTTCACCCGGATCGGCGCGCGGCTCGTCGACCGGGTGCGCGGACCTTGGTGGTGGAAGGTCGTCGTCGCGGTCGTCGGGCTGTCGCTCGCCGACCTCCTGGTCACGCTCCCGCTGACCGTGCTGCTGCGCCGGCGGGTCCTCGAGTTCGGCCTGTCCCACCAGGCGTGGAGCGCGTACGCCGTCGACGTGGCCAAGAGCCTCGGGGTCAGCGTCGTCGCCACGTCGATCGCGCTGGTGATCCTGGTGGGCGCGGCCCGGAGCTGGCCGCGCGCCTGGCCGGCCGTGGCCGGCCTCCTGCTGTCCGGGCTGGTGATGCTGGGCTCGTTCGTCTACCCCCTGCTGGTCGAGCCGCTGTTCAACAACTTCGAGTCACTGCCCGACGGCGAGCTGCGGACCCAGATCCTGACGCTGGCCGACGAGGAGCACGTGCACGTCGACGACGTGCTGGTCGCGGACGCGTCGCGGCGGACGACGACGCTCAACGCCTACGTCTCGGGCTTCGGCTCCTCGCGTCGCGTGGTGGTCTACGACAACCTGCTGGACGACGAGAACCAGCGGGAGGTGCTGGCCGTGGTCGCCCACGAGCTCTCCCACGCACGCCACGACGACGTGCTCACCGGTTCGCTCCTCGGGGCGGCTGGGGCGCTGCTCGGGGTGGGGCTGCTCGGGCTGCTCGTGCCCGGTGTCGGGGACCCTCGGTGGGTGCCGCGCATCCTCGCCCTGGTCGCGGTGGCGACCTTCCTCGCCAGCCCCGTCCAGAACGGCATCAGCCGGCGGATCGAGACCCGGGCGGACGTCGAATCCCTGCGCACCACCCAGGACCCGGAGGCCTTCATCCAGCTCCAGAAGGACCTGGCCACGACCTCGCTGGCCGACCCGACGCCGTACCGGCTCTCGCAGTTCTGGTTCGGCAGCCACCCGACCGCGCTGCAGCGGATCGCGCTGGCCGAGCGGATGGCCGGCTGACCTGAGTCTTCATCCACCTCAGGCAGCCTCGAGAGCCGGCGCGGCCGACGCGACCGCCACGCGCCGCCGGACCAGCGGTCGGCCCGTCCACCACGACTCCCAGAGGTGGAAGGAGAGGGCGGCCACCCCGAAGCTGACGACCGCGCCCTCGATCCCACCCAGCTCGACCTGGAAGAGCACGTGCCACAGGTACCAGCCGTAGGAGATCCGGCCGCAGTACCGCAACGGTGCGAATCGCATCCAGGCGTCGGACCGGGTCAGGAGCATCACGGCTCCGAACACCGTGAGGATCGAGCGGAGGATCATCCAGTCGTTGCTCGGGGTGATCGGCGCGCAGGTGGCCGTGGCGAGGATGAGGATGCCGAGGAGTCCCGTCGCTCCCGACGCACGCCAGCCCGTCGACCGCACGTACGCGGCCACCGCTGCTCCCGCAACCAGCGGGAACAGGTTCGACAGGGTGGATCGATAGGCCCAGTCGTAGCCGAGGACCGGGTAGCCACCGGCTCGCAGGAGCAGGCAGAGCATCGTCAGGCCGAGCAGGATGGCGGCCAGCTGCCGCCGCGTGCGACCGACGCGCAGCAGCAGCAACGTCGCCGCCGGCCAGAGGAGGTAGAACTGCTCCTCGACCGCGAGCGACCACATGTGGTGCAGCGGGAAGAACAGCGCAGTGCCCGAGCCCGCGGCGGGCACGTTCGCGATGTAGAGGACGGTGACCACGGCGCTGGGGACCGCGATCGAGCCGTAGTGGGCCACCACCGCGGCCAGGAAGACGGTGAGGGCGGGCAGCAGCCGCCGGGCCCGGCGCCGGTAGAACGCCCGCAGGTCGATCCGGCCGACCCGGTCGTGCTCGCGGAGCAGCAGGCCCGTGATCAAGAACCCGGACAGGACGAAGAAGAGCGTGACTCCGGCTCCGCCGGCACCCTGCACGGCCCGGACCTGGCCGTGGTCGAGCACCACGATCAGGACGGCGACGCCCCGGAGCCCGTCCAGCGCGGGCACCCGAACCCTGTGGCCCTGGGATCCCTCGACCCGCGGCGTCGCCGTCGTCACGGCAGCAGCATCCGCTCCTGGCGCTCATCTGGTGGCCGAATCGGGCGAAGTCACCCCTTTGTGCGAACAATGGCGCCGGCCACCTGCCGCGCGGGTCCCGCTGGACCCGGCTTTGCCGAGGTTCTCGGGCACCAGGTGCCGATTTCCCTCCGCAAACCCACCGATGGGGCTGGATCCGTCACAACAGCCCGGAAATGTTCATCGCCCCCGGGGCCGTGTGGCACCGGGGGCGATGAAGGGGGTCTGTGGATCAGCTGCACGATCCCGCGGAGGTGTCCTCGAAGATCGTCCGGCAGCTGTCTTGGTACATCCCGTTCGAGCCACCACCGAACGCGAAGACCGCGACGGCGATGAGAGCGGCGATGCCCGCAATGAGGAGTCCGTACTCGACGGCAGATGCGCCGCGCTCGAGACGTCCCTCCCTCCAGAGACGCCTCGAGCCCTGGCTGCGGGCCGAAACCAGCAGCCAGAGCTCGGTTGCCTTCATGGCGTAGTCAGCGCTTCCGGATCGATCAGCTGCCGCAGCTGCCGCCGGAGGACTGCGTCACCTGCGAGCACGTGTCGGTGAAGATGCCCTTGAGGCTGCCACCGAACGCGAACACGACGACGACGATCAGCGCCGCGATGCCGGCGATCAGCAGGCCGTACTCAACGGCCGAGGCGCCGCGCTCGGACATCTTGGCGGTGCGAGCGTTCAGCATGATGCGGAGGTAGTCGAGCATTGGTGTTTCTCCTTCAGAGTGGGTCCCACGAGTCGGAGCGGGATGCCCCGGTGAGATCAATCTTGGTGATCTCCTCAGGCCTTCGGAGCGGAATTCGCGAGGTCCAGCCGAGCGGCCATCGGCATAGCCCTTTCGGGCTATCCAACGACCCCCCGGACGTCGGTTACGGCAGTGGCCCCAGATCCGCTTCTACGCCCGAAAACCGCGTCTGAGCAGGGGTTTTGCGGTCTGTACCGGTCCGGACAGCACACTCGCCGCGACCCGGACGGACGCGGCGAGCGGACTGGACAGCTGCGGTCAGATGTCGACCGGACGGACGCTGGAGAGGAGTCCGATCCGCATCGCGGTGACCAGGGCCTGGGCCCGGTCCGAATGATGACGGAGTGCGCCGAGCTTCTACTCAGATGTCGACCGGACGGACGCTGGAGAGGAGTCCGATCCGCATCGCGGTGACCAGGGCCTGGGCCCGGTTGGAAGCGCCGAGCTTCTGGTAGATCCGGGCGATGTGCGACTTGGCCGTCGACTCGCTGAGGTAGAGCTTCTCGCCGATCGCGGCCGCGCCGAGCCCGTCGGCGAGCAGCAGGAGCACCTCGTGCTCGCGGTCGGAGAGGCGGGTGGACTCGGCGGCGCTGCGCCGCATCATCGCGCCGACCAGCCCCGTGCACACGAAGGACCGCGGCGACACCGCGGCGTGCCGGGCCGCCCGGATGACCTCACCCGACGGTGCGTCCTTGCCGACGAAGCCGGAGGCCCCGGCCTGCATCGCGGCGAAGATCTGGTCGTCACCGGAGTGCATGGTCAGGACGACCAGGCCGGTGGTGTTGCTGACCTTTCGGATCGAGCGGACGATGTCGAGCCCGGTGCCGTCCTGCAGCTGGAGGTCGGCCACGACCACGTCGGGGCGCAGCTCGTCGTACTTCTTGAGGGCATCGACGACCGAGCCGGCCTGGGCGACGACCATCATGTCGTCCTCGAGGTCGAAGACCCCGGCGAGACCTTCGCGGATGAGCTCGTGGTCGTCGACCAGGAGGACCGTGGTAGGAGTCGCGGTGCTCATGCTGTGACCTTTTCATGGAGGGTGTCCGGGACAGGGGAGTCGGACACGGAGTTCTCGGAGAGTCGCACCGTGACGGACAGGCCGCCGGACGGCGTCTCCCCGATCTCGAGCGTGGCGCCGATGAGCAGCGCCCTCTCCTTCATGATGTGCAGTCCGTGCGAGGTGGACCGAGCCGTCTGCAGGCCCCGTCCGTTGTCCGAGACGGTGATCATCGCCTCGGGGGCGTGCACCACGCAGTGGACCTCGATCGCAGAGGCCTCGGCGTGGCGGACGGCGTTGTTCATCGCCTCCTGGGCGATGCGGAACAGCTCGGCCTCCACCTCGGGGCGCAGCCGCTGGGTGTGCTCGTCGAGGGTGACGTGGATCGGCACGCCGGAGACCTCGGACAGGTTGCGCGCGATCGAGCCGATCGCGGTGCCGAGGCTCTCGCTCTGGCCGACGCTGGTGCGCAGCGTGACCACCGAACGGCGGATCTCGGCGACGACCGCGGAGATGCGGTCGCGGAGCATGTCGATCCGCTCGGCCTGCTCAGGGGAGGTGACGCCGACGCGCAGCGTGTCGACGAGGTAGCCCAGGGACGCGATGTCCTGCGCGACACCGTCGTGCATCTCGCGCGACAGGCGGCGGCGCTCCTCGGCGGTGGCGGCGTCGCGGAACGCCGAGAACAGCAGGGCGGTGTCGAGGTGGACCGCGCTCGGGCCGAGGCGGCGCATCAGCTTGCGGATGCGGTCCTCGACGCCGATCCGGGCCGGGTCGACGCGGGGCGAGAGCACGCCGGCGACGATCGCGGTGGTGCCCGCGTCGGTGTGGAGCGGGAAGGCGAACACGTGGTCGTGCAGCACCGGCAGGCCGACCGCCCACGCCTCGACCGCGATGTCCTCGCACTCGCTGACGTTGACCGACGCCCCCATCGCCTTGGTCACCAGCGGGGTGAGGGTGTCGCCGCGAGGGACGCTGATGACCAGGGCCGAGCAGGGCAGGTCGTCGCGGACGCCGCTGAGGATCGAGCCGCCGAGGGCGACGGGGTCGAGGCCGTTGTCGAGGCCGCCCGAGATGTCGATGAGCTGCCGGATCAGCCCCTGAGCGAAGTGGTAGGGCGCGAGCGGGTCCGGCTTCTCGTTGAGCGCGGTGTGCAGGAACGTGCCGACCAGCCCGAGGCCGAGACCGGTCATGCTCCAGCTGAAGGCGCCGAACCCCTGGGCGGTGGTGAGCGAGGGGTAGGAGACGAAGGAGACCACCACGATCGCGGTGAGCTGGGCGGACAGCGCGAGCGCCACGCCCTGCAGCGACCGGTAGAGCCCGGCGGTGAACGGCGGGACCGCGAGCGCGCCGAGCACGGCCAGCGAGCTGTGGATCGTGAAGCCGCAGATCGCGCCGACCATGGCCGCCTCGACGGTGATGACCAGCATCACCGGCAGCCGCTGGCGCCAGTCGGCCAGCGTGGTGAGCGCCCAGACGGCTCCGATCGTGACCAGCGCGATGAGGGCGGGCGTGTCCTGCGACCACAGCACGGGGCCGAGCAGGGCGACGAGCACGAAGGCCCGCGCGGCAGCGGCAAGCCTCACGTGCTGGCGTTCGCGAACCCTCATCTAGCGATCACTTCTTGCTGAAGCTGTCCAGGATGCTCAGTACGGCCGGCCCCATGACCGCGATGAACAGGGTCGGGAGGATGCAGAAGATCAGCGGGATGGTGATCTTCACGGGGACCTGTTGGGCCTTCGCTTCGGCCCGTTGACGTCGCTTGACACGCATCTCTGCGGACTGTACCCGCAGCACCTGCGCGATGGGGATGCCGAAGGAGTCCGCCTGCACCATGGCGCCGACGAACGTACGGACGTCGGCGACGTTGGTGCGCTCGCCCAGGGCGCGCAGCGCGTCACCTCGACCCTGCCCGATCTGCATCTCGCGGAGCACCCGCGAGAACTCCTCGGCCAGCGGGCCCTCGGTGTTGCGGGCCACCTGCTGCACGGCGGCGTCGAAGCCGAGACCGGACTCCACGCTGATCGTCAGCAGGTCGATCGCGTCGGGGAGGTCGCGCTGGAGCCGCTCGGCACGCTCGTGGGCCCGCTGGTAGAGGTAGAGGTTCGGCGCGAAGAAGCCGACGACCGTGATCCCGATGACCACGATGATCCGCATCATCGGCGACCCGAGCATCAGCTGGAAGGCCAGGCCGGCGAACAGGCCGACCACCGCGCCCAGCACCTTGCCGGACAGGACCCGGTCGACGGTCCATCCGGGCGGGTTGCCGGCCAGGTCGAGCTTGCGCCGGATCCGCTCGGCGGTGTCCGCCCCGGAGATCCGCCGGCCGATCGCGAGCGCCCGCTGCTGCAACGGCCCGATGACCCGCTCGGCGAACGTCTTGTCCAGCTCCTTGCTGAGCTCCTTCGGCGAGTTGGTCATCGCCTCGAGCACGGCCAGCGACCGGGTCACGCCCGAGTCGGTGGAGGTGCTGAGCGCGGACCCGATCAGAAGGATCGCCAGCAGGACGAGGGCTACGCCGAGGACGAAGAGGATGGCCACGTCACACCTCCACCTTGACCAGTCGGCTCATCCAGAAGACGCCGACCCCGAGGATTGTGGCGGCACCCGCGAGCATCGCCCACCCCAACGGCTCCTGGAACATCACGATCACGTAGTCGTAGTTCGTCAACAGAAGGTAGAGCATGAAGAGCGGCGGAAGGCCTCCCAACACCCATGCGGAGAGCTTTCCTTCTGCGGCGAGGGCGTTGACCTGACGGCGCACGTACTCGCGCTCGCGCATGGTCGCGGCCACCGTGTCGAGCAGCTCGGCGAGGTTTCCGCCGACCTGGCGCTGGATCTTGATCGCCATGACGACCCACTCGAAGTCCTTGCTGTCGAACCGCTCGGCCACGCCCTCGAGGGCGTCCTCGAGGGACACGCCGAGGCGGGTCTCGACCAGGACCCGGCGGAACTCGGAGGCGATCGGCTCCGAGCCCTCGCGGACGATCGTGTCGACCGACTGGGCCAGCGAGAGACCGGCGGCCAGCGACCCGGACATCAGCTGCAGCGTGTCGGGGAGGCCGCCGTTGAACGCCTTGCGCCGTCGGGTGGCCCGGAAGCCGAGGAACATCCACGGCCCGAACAGCCCGGCGAGCACGAAGGCGAAGCCGATGAGCAGGTTGCCGCCGCCCAGCACCAGGCCGACCAGGCCGGAGACGAAGAACAGCGCGCCGTGCAGGAGCAGCCACTCCGAGGACTTCAGCTCGCTTCCCGCGGCCTGGAGCCGGGAGCTGATCCTGGCGTCGAGGTCCTTGTTGCGGCGCAGCACGTTGGCCGCGGTCTCCTTGGCGGAGGCGAAGGTGACGTCGGTGTCCATGAACCCGGCACCGCCCTCGGGGTGCACCCCGATGGCCTGCGCCTCGGTGTACTTGGTGACCCGGTCGGCCGCGCTGAGCTGGTTGTTGCGCGGCACCAGCAGCACGGCCAGGAAGACGACGCCGATCGCGATCGCGAACGGCCCGGCGTAGAGCGCCCACGACGGCGGGGTCCACGCGCGCTTCGCGGCGAGCTGCGGGGCCGCCGGCTCGACGGTCGAGAAGGCCGTCGCGCTGATCGCCCCGCCCTTGGCGGGGATGGTGACCTTGATGTTCGCCGAGGTCTTCTCGAAGCCCGACGGGAGCGTAGCGGTCACCAGCACCTGGTCGGCCAGCACCGTGGCCTCGGCCGCGAACGCCGCCTGCAGCGCGGCCGGGTCGGTGGAGATCACCTGGCCCTCGCCCGCGGTCGCGATCTGCTGCAGGGCCGCGAGGTCCGCGCGGGGGCCCGAGTGCTCGATGGCGACCACGTCGGCGAGCACGTCGGCGTTCTTGATCGCCGTCGTCACGTCATCGATCGGGGTGTCGCTGTGGTCGGCACCGTCGGAGAGGACGAGCAGGCTGCGCTGCCCCTCGGTGCCGGCGACGCTCACGCCCTGGACCACGCCGTCGTAGAGACGCGTCTTCCGCGCCAGCTGGAGCGTGTCGAGGACCGCGGTGGCAGCAACGTGGTCCGTGGTCGGTGCGAGCTCGGTGGTGACCTCGCTCGAGAAGCTCACGATGCCGACCGCGACGTTGTCCGGGATGGTGGTGATGAACTCGCGCGCCGCGTTCTTCGCGGCCTCGAAGCGGTCGCCCTCCATGGACTTGCTGGTGTCGATGACGAGGACGGCCGTGCGCTGGACGTCCGTGTCGCTCTCGGCAGGCTCGGCGGTCGCCTCGGCTGGTTTGCCGTCGACGGTCACCTTCACGCCGTCGAGGTCGACCTCGGCGCCCGACGGGACCGAGACCAGGACCTGGATCGTGCCCGGCTTGGTCTCGACGTGCGTGATCGAGCCGTCGGCCGCGAAGGAGGCGGTCGGCGCGAGGGCGAGGCCGACGCCCGCGAGCGCCGCCAGCGCCCTCGTGGCGGTTCGGGTCAGGGTCTTCATGCGTGGTCCGGTGCGAAGATCAGCGGGTCCACGGTCACGTTGGCGTAGGCCATCTTCTCCAGGAACTTCGGGCGCAGGCCGGTCGAGGCCAGCCGGCCCAGGGTGCGTCCCTCGGAGTCGAAGCCGCGGGTGCCGTCCCAGAGGAAGACGTCCTGGAGGGTGATCGTGTCGCCCTCCATCCGCTCCACCTCGGTGACGTGGGTGATTCGGCGCGAGCCGTCCTTGAAGCGGGTCTGGTGCACGATCAGGTCGACCGCGGAGGCGACCTGCTCGCGGATCGCGCGCACCGGCAGGTCCAGGCCCGCCATCAGCACCAGGGTCTCCATGCGGGCCAGGGTGTCGCGGGGGCCGTTGGAGTGCAGCGTGGTGATCGATCCGTCGTGACCGGTGTTCATCGCCTGGAGCATGTCGAGCGCCGAGGCGTCGCGGACCTCACCGACGACGATGCGGTCGGGACGCATGCGCAGGCTGTTCTTGACCAGGTCGCGGATGGTCACCGCGCCCTTGCCCTCGATGTTGGCCGGACGGGACTCGAGCCGGACGACGTGCTCCTGTTTCAACTGGAGCTCGGCGGCGTCCTCGATCGTGACGATCCGCTCGTCGTTCGGGATGAAGGACGAGAGCACGTTGAGCGTGGTCGTCTTCCCCGCGCCGGTGCTGCCGGACACGATGATGTTGAGCCGGCCGCGGACGCACGCGTCGAGGAACTCGGCGGTCTTCGCGCTCAGCGAGCCGAAGTCGATGAGGTCCTGGACGGTGTAGGGATCGGTGGCGAACTTCCGGATGGTGAGCGCCGAGCCGTCCACCGCCAGCGGCGGCACGATGGCGTTGACACGGCTGCCGTCGGGGAGCCGCGCGTCCACCATGGGGCTGGACTCGTCGACGCGGCGGCCGATGCGGGAGACGATCTTGTCGATCGTCCGGCGCAGGTGCGCCTCGTCGCTGAAGGTGGCGTCCGCCGGGACCAGCCGGCCCGACTTCTCCAGCCAGATGTTGGAGTAGCCGTTGACCATGACCTCGGAGACGTCCGGGTCGCGGAGGTAGGGCTCGATGGGCCCGTAGCCCAGGATGTCGTCGCTGATCTCCTGAGTGACCCGGGCGCGGTCGCTGCTGCTCAGTGGCCGATCCTGCGAGCCGAGCACGTCGGCCAGGACCTTGCGCACCTCGGTGTCGAGCTCGGTCTGGTCCATCTCCGAGTCGTAGAGCCGGGGGCCCATCTGCTGCAGCAGCTGGACGTGGACGCTGGACTTCAGCTCCTCGATCCGGTCGTTCTGCGAGGCGGTGGCGAAGCCGCGGCGCAGCGACGCGTCCGGGCCGCTGGAGGCGCGGGGCGCCGATCCGGGCTGCGGCGAGCCGCCGGTGCCCGTGCCGACCGCGGCCGGCACGTCGGCGCGCCGCTTGCCCCCGCGGGTCGCCTCGGCGGCGGCGACGGCCGAGTCGACGGGGGAGACCGGGTCCGGGATGGTGTGGTCGACGTCGGGCAGCCCCTCGCCGGGCTCGCGCTCATCGGTCGGGATCAGGCCGTCGGCGCGAGTGTCACGGGCGGCGGCGAGACGGTCGGCAAGGCTCATGGTTACTTACGCCTCCTCGTGCGGCGGTTCTTCGCATCCGCGTCGCTCTGTGGGTTGTTGCTCGGCTCGGGCGCGCCCATGGTCCCGGCCAGCTCGCCGGCCAGCGTCACGGCGAGCTGCCGGACGGCCGTGCTGAGCTGGTGGTCGGGGTCGCTCACGATCACCGGGCTGCCGGCGTTGGTGGCCGCGGCGATCCCGAGCGAGCTCGAGATCTGCGCGTCGACGGTCATGCCGAGGATCCCCTCGACCTTGTCGGCGTTGATCCCGACCTCGTCGTCGGCCCGGTTGAGCACCAGGTGCCGGTTGTCGCGCGCGATGTGCAGCGCGTCGAAGGTCTCGACGGCAACCTTGACGTTCTTCAGGGTCGGCACGTCGAGGGTGGTGACCAGGACGACCTCGTCGGTCTCGTCGAGCGCGGTGAGGACCTGCTCGTCGAACGCGGGCGCGGTGTCGACCACGATGTAGTCGAAGGTCTCCCGCAGAGTGCGGATGATCCGAGACACGAGCAGCGGGGTGACCCGCTCGCGGGTGTCGGGGTGCGGGGGAGCGGCGAGCACCATGAGCGAGTCCTGGTGCCGCGTCAGGAGCTGGTCGACCATCTCGACGTCGAGTGCGTCCTCGGAGCCGATCGCCTGCTCGATCGAGTGCGTCGGGAACAGCTGCATGGTGATGGCCACGTCGCCGAAGGCGAGGTCGAGGTCGACCAGGCAGACGCGACGGGCGCCCTTCTCGGTCAGCGCGAGGGCCAGGTTGACCGCGATCGTGGTCTTGCCGACGCCGCCCTTGGGCGAGAACACGGCGATGACCTTGCTCATGTGCATCGCGCCGGACGGGCCACGCAGGGCCAGGAACAGCTCGAAGGCCCGGTTCAGCGCCTCGGCGAGCGCGGCGCTGTCGGTGTGGTGGACGACGTCGCGGGCGCCGGCCTTCATCGCCGCGCCCAGCAGGTCCCCGTCGAGGTGCTCGCGGGCGAGGATCGTGCTGATCGTCGGCGCGGTCGTGCGCAGTGCCTCGCAGGTGAGAACCGACTCCTCGTCCGTCAGCGTGGGCCCCAGCACGACGACGTACTCGTCGGAGTGCGAGCTCAGCCAGGCGTTGAGGCGGTCCACGGACTCGACGCCGTGGGACCCCGCCGGCATGGACGCCAGCAGGGTTTCCACGACCATCGGGTCGGGATCAACGACGACGGGCATGTGGTCTCAGTTCCTCACTGGAAGAGCTTGGTGGCGTCCATGCCGGAGGCGTCCGGCTGCACGGTGCTCTTGTCGGTGAGCAGTGCGAACGAGAGCTCGCCGTTCCCCTCGGCCCAGGTGGTCTTCTCGACCTGGACCTGGGTCAGGGCCAGGGTGATCAGGGTCCGCGGGAGCTGCTCGGTCGTGGAGGCACCGCTCTGGTCGGTGGTCGTCGTGGAGACCGGGGTGGTGGAGCCGACCCCCAGGACCGTGACCTTGTCGAGGAGCAGCCGGGTGAACGGCTCACCGCTCTGCGGGTCCGTGCCGGAGTAGAAGACCGCCACCGTCGACCCGGGGTTGACGAAGCCGGCGACCCGACCGGGGTCGGTCAGGTTGACCGACTTGGCCATCATCCCGTCCGGGATCTGCAGAGAGGACTGGACCGACGCCGAGGCGCCCCACTTCGCCGAGATGATCTGCTCGCCCGGGTAGATGGTGCCGAGCGAGACGGTGTTGGTCAACGAGTCGGTCGTCGACTGGTAGCCGTCGAGGAGGGAGTCCTTGGAGACCGCCGTCAGCGCCAGCTTGCCGGCGGCCTGGGCGTCCTCGATCTTCTCACCCGGGTTGATCACCGCGGTGGCCTCGAGGACCTCGACGGTGTCGAACTTCTTCTCCGCCCGGGTGTCGGCACCCTTGGTGTAGAGGAAGACGAGTGCCGAGCCGAGTGCTGCCACGAGCACGGCCACGACCATGAGAATCCTACGACGGTCCATCGACGAGACCCTTCCGTCTCCACGGGAGGCAGGCTTGACGACCCGCCAGCCCTGTCCCACGAGTGCTGTTCCTCGGTCTAGAACTCTAGGAACGCGCAGCGGTGCGCGTACGTGTTTTGACCGAACTCGTGTGACTGAAGGGGAACGGCTGCGCGCGGGGTGCGAAAGGTGCTACTCCGGCATGGTCCGGGGGGACCAGGCGCGGATGTCGATCGGATGGCGCTGGTTATGTATAGAGCGCGGCGACGTCGTCCTTGTTCTCGCGCATGACGACATTGCGCTTCAGCTTGAGGCTGGGGGTGAGCTGGCCGCCCTCCTCGGTCCACTGTCCCTGCAGGATCCGGAACTTGCGGATGGACTCCGCCTTGGAGACGGCCTTGTTGGCGTCCTCGACCGCGGCCTCGATCTCGGCGCGCAGGTCGGGATCGTCGACGAGGTCCTCGGCCCTGCCGGTCTTGGAGTGTTGCTCGGCCCAGGCGGCCACCGCCTCGAGGTCGAGGGTGACCAACGCGGCGATGAACGGCTGGCCGTCCCCGACGACCAGGCACTGGTCGACGAGCGCGTGCGCCCGGACCCGGTCCTCCAGCACCGCGGGCGCGACGTTCTTGCCACCGGCGGTCACCAGGATCTCCTTCTTGCGACCCGTGATGCGGACGAACCCCTCGTCGTCGACCTCGCCGACGTCGCCGGTGTGGAACCAGCCGTCGTCCTCGAGGACCTCCGCGGTGGCGGCATCGTTGTTCCAGTAGCCCACGAAGACCTGTCCGCCCTTGAACAGGAGCTCGCCGTCCTCGGCCACGCGCACCGAGGTGCCGGGGAGCGGCCGGCCGACGCTGCCGATCTTGAGCGCGCTCGGCAGGTTGACGGTGAGCGCCGCGGTGGTCTCGGTCAGCCCGTAGCCCTCCAGCACGGTGACGCCGATGCCGCGGTAGAAGTGGCCGAGTCGTTCACCGAGCGGGGCCCCTCCGGACACGGCGTACTCGCAGCGGCCGCCGAGCGCCTCTCGCAGCTTGCCGTAGACGAGCCGGGAGAACAGCGCGTGCTGGGCCCGGACGGGGAGCGAGGGCCTGCCCTTGTCGAGGCCGCGGGAGTAGGCGATGGCGGTCTCGGCCGCCCGGTTGAAGATCGCGCCGCGGCCGTCGGCCGTGGCCCGCTGGGAGGCGGTGTTGAACACCTTCTCGAAGACCCTCGGGACCGCGAGCACGAAGTTCGGCCGGAATGCCTGCAGGTCGGCGACGAGGTTCTTGATGTCGGCGCTGTGGCCCAGGCGGGTGCGTGACTTCACCGCGCCGACCTGGATGATGCGGGCGAAGACGTGGGCGAGCGGGAGGAAGAGGAGCGTCGAGGCGTCCTCGGGCTCGAACAGCTCGGGCAGCTCCTGGACGGCCACACCGAGCTCGACCATGAAGTTGCCGTGGGTGAGCATGCAGCCCTTGGGCCGGCCGGTCGTGCCCGAGGTGTAGATCAGCGTGGCCGGGTCACCGGGACCGGCCTTGGCGCGACGCTCCTCGAGCTCGTCGTCGCCGATGTCCTGGCCGAGCCTGGTCAGGATGTCGACCGCGTTGTCGGCGATCGACCAGACGTGGTTGAGCTCGCCGAGCCCCGCGCGCACCTCGTTGACCCGCGCGACGTGCTCCGGCGTCTCGGCCACCACGGCCCGGGCCCCCGAGTCCTGGAGGATCCACTGCACCTGCTCGGCCGAGGAGGTCTCGTAGATCGGCACCGTCACCGCGCCGGCGAACCAGATGGCGTAGTCGAGCAGCGTCCACTCGTAGCGGGTCTTGGAGATCAGTGCGACCCGGTCGCCGAGATCGACTCCCGCAGCGACCAGGCCCTTGGCCACGGCCCGGACCTCGTCGTGGAAGGCCAGGGCGGTCACGCCCTCCCAGCCCGAGGCGCCCGGACGGCTGAATGCGATCTCGCTGCCGTGGTCTCGGGCGTTGGTCACGACGTCGTCGGTGAGGTTGCCGGAGACGGGGGGCTCCATGTTGGGCGGCGTGGAGTACTCGCGCACAGCGGCACGTTACCGCCGCGTCAACACCCGGATCCGATCCGGTACGCTCGCTGACCGGTGATCCGGCCGCCGGGCGGCGCTGCGGGGTGGGTCGGAGGACGAGCGCAGGGAGTTCGAATGGCCGAGCAGACCACGTCGTCCATCACCGTCGACGCACCCGCGTCCGCGGTCATGGACGTCATCGCCGACTTCGACGCCTACCCGGAGTGGGCCAAGGGGGTCCAGAAGGCGGAGACCGTCGCGTCCTACGACGACGGCCGCGCCAAGGAGGTCTTCTTCGTCCTCGACGTGAGCCCGATCAAGGACGAGTACACCCTCTCCTACATCTGGGACGGCGACCGGGAGGTCACCTGGACGCTGGTCGAGGGCAAGATGCTGCGCGCCCTCGACGGCGCCTACGAGCTGCGCGAGCTCGGGAGCGGTGCCACCGAGGTGACCTACCGGCTCTCCCTGGACGTCTCGATCCCGCTCATCGGGATGCTCAAGCGGAAGGGCGAGAAGATCCTGATCGACACCGCGCTCAAGGGGCTCAAGAAGCGCGTCGAGTCGGCAGCCACCTGAGGCCGGCGCTTGCGGATCCTCCTCTTCACAGGCAAGGGCGGTGTCGGTAAGTCGACCGTGGCCTCTGGCACGGCCGCGCTCGCAGCCGCGGCGGGCCACCGCACGCTGGTGCTGTCCACCGACGCGGCCCACTCGCTCGCCGATGCCTTCGGCACGTCGGTCGGGGCCGAGCCGACCCAGGTCGCGGACAACCTCTTCGTGCAGCAGGTCGACGCACAGCTGCGCTTCGAGCAGTCCTGGGCCGAGATCCAGGGCTACCTGATCTCGGTGCTCGACACGACGGGCATGAACCCGGTCGCTGCCGAGGAGCTGACGGTCATCCCGGGCGCCGAGGAGGTGCTCGCCCTCCTCGAGCTGCGGCTGCACGCGCTCTCCGACGACTGGGACCTGATCGTCGTCGACTGTGCGCCGACCGCCGAGACCCTCCGGTTGCTGGCCCTGCCCGAGGCCCTGGGCTGGTACATGCAGAGGGTCTTCCCGGTCCAGCAACGGGTGGTCAAGGCGCTGCGACCGGTGCTCACCCGCGCCGCCGGGGTGCCGATGCCGGGCGGGACCGTCTTCGATGCCGTCGAACGGCTGCACGCCGAGCTCGACGAGGTCCACCAGCTGCTGTCCGGCCCGGAGACCAGCGTGCGCATCGTGCTCACCCCGGAGGCGGTGGTCCTGGCCGAGGCGCGGCGCGCGTACACGACGCTGTCCCTGTTCGGCTACCGCGTGGACGGTGTCGTGGCCAACCGGGTCTTCCCCGCCGGCGGCGCCGACGACTGGCGGGCCGGCTGGGTCCTCGCCCAGGACGAGGTGCTCGCCCAGGTGGCCGAGTCGTTCGCCGGCGTACCGCTCTGGCGCGCGGAGTACCGCCCCACCGAGCCGGTCGGGGTCGAGGCGCTCGAGGTGCTCGCCGCCGAGCTGTACGCCGGCACGGACCCCATCGCGTCGACGGGCGTGCGCAGCCCCTTCGAGGTCGTCACGGTCCGCTCCGGTGTCCAGCTGCGGCTGAGGCTGCCGTTCGTCACCCGGGACCAGGTCGACCTCGCGCGCAGCGGCGACGAGCTCGTGGTCACCGTCGGCTCCCACCGCCGGCTGCTGACTCTGCCCGCCGGGCTGGCCCGGCTGCGGGTCACCGGCGCCCGGGTCGACGACGACGGCGTGCTCCGCGTCTCGTTCAAGGACCCGTCGGCGACGGTGACGGAGGAGCGCGTCGGATGACCCCACCCGAGGACGACTCCGTCGGCAGCGTCGGCGACGAGGCCGCGAAGCTGCTCGGCGCCCTGGCCGACTGGGCCGGCGAGCACGTGAGCGACCGGGCCCACGAGGTCAACGAGCACATCGCCACCGGCTCCGCCGAGTGCCTCTACTGCCCGGTCTGCCGCACCGTGCACGCGGTCCGCGGGGCCAGCCCGGAGGTGAGGGCCCAGCTGGTCCACGCCGCGTCCACGTTCCTCCAGGCCGCCGCCGGGCTGCTGTCCGCCGCCGGTCAGGCGCAGCCGCCGGCCTCGCGGGTGCAGCACATCGACCTCGACGACGACCTCGAGGACCCCGACGAGCCCGTCGACCCCGACGAGGGCGCCCCGTGAGCCTCTCGTGCGGCGTCGACGTCGGCGGCACCAAGATCCTCGGCGGGGTCGTCGACGAGGACGGGACGATCGTCGAGGAGCTGCGGGTCGAGTCGCCGGCCACGGACACCGAGGCGATCGAGACGGCCATCGAGCAGCTCGTCACCGAGCTCAAGTCGCGCCACCGGATCACCGCGGTCGGGGTCGGTGCGGCCGGCTACATCGACAAGGCCCGGTCGACGGTGATGTTCGCGCCCAACATCGCCTGGCGCGACGTGAACCTGAAGGCCGACCTCGAGGCCCTCGTCGACCTCCCGGTGGTGGTCGAGAACGACGCCAACGCCGCGGCGTGGGGCGAGTTCACCTACGGCGCCGGCCACGACGTCGACGACCTGCTGCTGGTGACCGTCGGGACCGGCATCGGTGGCGGCATCGTGCACGACGGCGAGCTGCTCCGTGGGGCGTTCGGGGTCGGCGCCGAGATCGGCCACATGCGCGTCGTACCCGACGGGATCCTGTGCGGGTGCGGCAACCGGGGCTGCTTCGAGCAGTACGGCAGCGGCAACGCCCTCGTCCGGGAGGCCCGGGCCGCGGCCCGCGCGGGCTCACTCCTGGCCCAGACCCTGGTCGACCTGGCTGGTGGCGACCCGGAGCGGATCACCGGGCCGCTGATCACCGAGGCCGCGCGGGCCGGGGACCCGTTCTCCATCGAGCAGCTGGCGGGGGTGGGGCGCTGGCTGGGCGAGGGGATCGCCTCCCTGACCGCGGTGCTCGACCCGGCCGCCGTGGTGATCGGCGGCGGGGTGGGCGAGGCCGGGGACCTCCTGCTCGCGCCGATCGAGTCGGCGTTCCGCTCCCAGCTCACCGGCCGCGGCCACCGACCCGTCCTCGAGATCCGCAAGGCCCAGCTCGGCAACCGGGCGGGACTGATCGGCGCCGCGGACCTGGCTCGCCGGTGACGGCGTGGTGAGGTAGGAAGAGGACCGTGTCCGATCGCGCCACCCGCGCCGCCACCCGCGCCAGCCGGCGGGCCAGGGTCAACCTCTGGGACCCGCTGACCATCGGCATCGACATCGGCGGCACCAAGATCATGGCCGGGGTGGTGGACTCCAGCGGCAACGTGGTGGAGCTGCGCCGGCGGCCCACCCTCGGGCACGACGTCGTCGGCGTCGAGAACTCGATCGTCGAGCTCGTCCACGAGCTGCAGCAGCACTACGACGTCGCGGCGGTCGGCATCGGCGCGGCCGGGTTCGTCGACGCCAGCCGGTCCACGGTGATGTTCTCCCCGCACCTGGCGTGGCGCGACGAGCCGCTGCGGGCGAGGCTGGCCGGCCGGATCACGATCCCCGTGGTGGTCGACAACGACGCCAACACCACCGCGCTCGGCGAGAGCCGGTTCGGCGCCGGTGCGGGCCACCGTTTCGTCCTGTGCATCACGCTCGGCACCGGCATCGGCGGCGCCATCGTCATGGACGGCCGCGTCTTCCGGGGAGCCAACGGGATGGCCGGGGAGTTCGGGCACATGCAGGTGGTGCCGGACGGCCACCGCTGCCCGTGCGGCAACCGCGGCTGCTGGGAGCAGTACGCCTCCGGCAACGCCCTGGAGCGGGAGGCGCGCGAGCTCATCGTTGCTCGCTCCCCGGTCGCCCACCGGCTCGACGAGATCTGCGGCGGCGACCCGGCCAAGCTGAGCGGCCCCCAGGTCACCGACGCGGCGCGCGAGGGCGACCCGCTCTCGATCGAGCTCCTGGCCGACGTCGGCCGCTGGCTCGGCACCGGCACGGCCGGGCTGGTGGCGGCGTTCGACCCCAACTGCATCGTGATCGGCGGCGGCGTCTCCGACGCCGGTGAGCTGCTGCTCGGTCCCACCCGCGAGTGGATGCTGCGCTCGCTGGTGGGCCGTGGCCACCGGTCCGAGCCACCGGTCCTGCTGGCCAGGCTCGGGCCGCAGGCCGGCTTCATCGGGGCGGCGGACATGGCCCGCTCGGCGGCCCGCCGCTCGCGGCGCGCCGACCGCCGACGCGCGCGCCAGCTCGAGCGGCAGCAGCTGCGGCAGCAGCTGCGCGAGCAGCGCGGGGAGGGATGGTTCCGGCGTTCGGACCGACCCGGCGCCTGACCTCTCCTAGAGCCGGGCTCCGTCGTCCCAGGGGTCGATGTCGTCGCGGCGCGGCATCTTGACCACGAGGTAGACGAAGCCGCCGATGAAGGACGCGACCAGCAGGTAGCCCAGCCACGGCGGCAGGTGGACGTTCAGCACCACGCACACCAGCAGGACCGTCGGCGACCCGAACAGCCCGACCCACGCCAGCAGCCGGTCCGGCGGCAGCTTCGGCAGCGGCGGCGGGGTCGGTGGCACGAAGTCGTCGGGCTCGTCCTCGAGCTCGGCCGGCTCCTGTGGCTGGGGGAGCGGGGTGAAGAGACGCTCGAGCCGTTGCTCGGCCGGAGGCTCGGCAACCGGCTCGTCGTCGAGCTCGACCCGTTCGCCGTAGTTCTCGACGATGGCGCGCCAGGCATCCTCGTCGCTGTCGCGCTGCACGACACCGAGCGTACGCCGGTTGCGGGCAGCGTTAGAGTCTGGCCGACAGGCAGTCCCGGTGGCAGTGAGTCGGCGCGGTCCCTTTGGAGGTCAGCGGGTGTTCTACTGGTTCCTGAAGTGGGTGGCCCTCGGACCATGGCTGCGTCTTGTCTTCCGCCCTCAGGTCTCGGGCGCTGAGAACGTCCCCGCGACCGGTCCCGCCATCCTGGCCAGCAACCACCTGTCGTACTCCGACTGGATGTTCATGCCGCTGACCCTGCCGCGCCGGGTCACCTTCGTGGCCAAGGCGGAGTACTTCACCACCCCCGGCCTCAAGGGCTGGTTCCAGCGGAGGTTCTTCTCCGGCTCGGGGCAGGTGCCCATCGACCGGTCCGGCGCGACCGCCGCGGAGGGCGCGCTGCGGGCGGCGAAGAAGATCCTCGCCGACGGCGAGCTCTTCGGGATCTACCCCGAAGGCACCCGCTCCCACGACGGCCGCCTCTACCGCGGCAAGACCGGGGTGGCCCGGCTGGCCCTGGAGACCAAGGTCCCGGTGATCCCGGTCGCGGTCGTCGGCACCGACGTGGTGGCGCCGCCGGGCAAGAAGTTCGGCCGCTTCACCCGACCGATCGTGCGCTTCGGCAAGCCGCTGGACTTCTCGCGCTACGAGGGCATGGAGAACGACCGCTACATCCTTCGCTCGATCACCGACGAGATCATGTACGAGATCATGAGGCTCTCCGGGCAGGAGTACGTCGACATGTACGCCAACCGGGCCAAGGAGGAGTCCAAGAGGGCCGCGGACGCAGCCGAGTCCGCGGCCGAGACCGCGGCCGTGATGGACGAGCTGAACAAGAAGGCGTCCTAGCTCTGGCCGGATGGGTGCCGGCACCGGTGCGCCGGGCCGCGACGTGGTGGTTCGGGCCGGCCGGGACCGTCGAGGACCGGCTGTTCTCGTGGCTGGCGGTGCTGCGGCTGGTGCTGCTGGTGCACGCCGTCGTGCTCAACGTCTACCGCCGAGACAACTTCGTGCATCCGGCCGGTGGTGCGGCCTGCCTGGCGGTGATGGCCGGGTGGACCCTCTTCGTGATCTGGGCCTACGACCGCCGGAGCCGCCGCGGACCGCTGCTGCTCGTCGCCGACCTGGCCGTGGCCTGCGGCGCGGTCCTGGTCAGCCCGGTGCTCAAGGGTGACGGTCTGTCCGCCACCGTCCCGGCGTACTGGGTGATCGGCGCGCTGCTGGCGTGGGCCATCCACTGGCACTGGCTCGGGGGACTGGTCGCCGGGCTCTGCATCACCGTCTGCGACCTCGCGATCCGCCCGCACCTCACCCAGGCCAACTACGGCAACGCCTTCCTGCTGCTCATCGGCGGGCCGATCGTGGGCTTCATGGTCGAGTCCCTGCAGCGGATGGCCCACGACCGCGACCAGGCGCAGCGGGAGGCCGCGGCGGCGGCGGAACGGGCCCGGCTCGCCCGGGCGGTGCACGACGGCGTCCTGCAGGTGCTCGGCCTCGTCCAGCGCCAGGGGATGGAGGTGGGCGGGCAGGCCGCGGAGCTCGGCCGGCTGGCGGGCGAGCAGGAGGCGGCGCTGCGCACGCTGATCCGCGAGCAGGACCAGGTCCGGGCGACCGGTGACGCGACGACGGACCTGGCCGCGGCAATGGTCCACCTCGAGCGCCCCGGCGTGGACGTGGTGACCTCGGGGGCGGTCGACCTGCCTGCCGAGGTCGTGGCCGAGCTCGTCGCCACGGTCGCCGCATGCCTCGACAACGTCGAGCAACACGCGGGACCCGGGGCCCGGGCGTGGGTGCTGCTCGAGGGGTTCGTCGACCGGGTCGAGATCTCGGTCCGGGACGACGGCCCGGGCATCCCGGCCGGCCGGCTCGACGAGGCGGAGCGGGACGGTCGGCTGGGCGTCAGCCAGTCGATCCGGGGCCGGGTGGCCGACCTCGG
>NZ_DASUFR010000118.1:0-25781 GCF_036274455.1 Nocardioides sp.
TCGAACCCCTGACCCCCTCGTTGCGAACGAGATGCGCTACCAGCTGCGCCACAGCCCCGGGTGCGTCCTACGACGCGAGGGGAAACGGTAGCAGCCGGATCGGGGAGCGCTGGAATCGACAGGGGTAGGTCAGGGTCGGCCAGAGCCGGTCAGTCGATGGTCGAGCCGCTGAAGTCGGGGTCGCCGTGGCCGAGGTAGAAGATCCCCGGATAGGTCTCGAACCCGAGGCTCGGGTTGTGGTGCAGCCTCGAGTCCTGGATCACCAGTGTCCCGGTGCGGTCATTGCTGACGAAGAAGACCGCTCCTCCGCCCTCCCGGGCCACGTTGTCCTCGATGGTGGTGCGGACGAGCCGCAGCGTGAACCGGTTGCCGTCGAGGTAGATCGCGCCGCCGCTGCCCCCGCCCGGCGTGCCGGCCTGAGCGGGGTTGGCACCGCGGCCGAGGGCCTTGTTGTTGCGGAAGACGCTGTCGGTCACGGTCCACGAGACGCCGATGCTAGAGAGGCCCGACCCGTTGGAGCAGCGACCGCCGGTGAAGGTGCTGTGCGTGATCTTCACCGGCTTGTCCCGGAACTGGTCGAGCACCCGGATCGCCGCACCGCCGAGGTCGGGCCCGGTCTTGTCACACCGGTTGCGGGTGAACGTGCTGTTGACGACCGACAGCCGCCCGCCACGCACGAACACCGCTCCACCGCCGCCACCGTCCACCGTCGAGCCGGTGGAGTTGCCGTGGGTGAAGGTGAGGTTGCGGAGCACCAGCTTGGGCGTGGACTGGTCGTTGCAGTGGGAGGTGGTCCAGGTCAGCCGCTTGTCACAGGTGTTCTGGTAGAGGATCCGGGTCTTGCCACCACCGCTCAGCGTGACCTTGCCCCCGCCGTCGATGACCACCTTCGCCGAGGTGTTGTGGACCTCGGCCTGCCGGTCCATCACGATCGTCACCGGGTCGGGGCCGCAGTCGAAGGTGATGGTCCCGCCCTTGGCGACGGCCCGGCGGAACGCCTTGGCACTGCAGCTGGCCGGGGTGCCGTGGCCGACGACCCGGTGCACCGCGTCGCGCGACGCGGTCCCGGCGTACGACGTGGGCCCGGTGTACGACGAGGCGGCGGGAGCGACGGTCAGGGCGGCGACGGTCAGGGTGAGGGCTGTGAGGGGGCGCAGCACCCCCACACCCTAGGCCCCCGAAGCGCGGCGCTCGCCGGCGTCGTTGGGCCGCTCGGCGGCCTCGGCCTCGCGGGCGAGCCTGCTGTCCGCCGCGCTGCGGCCCGAGCTCCACACGCCGGTGGAGTCGAGGTCGATGGTGCTGACGGTGCGCTGGGCCATCGGCTTGGAGACATAGGTCGGCAGCGGGACCGAGACCGGGTCCCAGCTCTCGGGATCGCGGTCCTCGGCCGGCTCCTGGTCCAGGAACGCGGAGTCGACGCGCGAGATCTCGCCGGTGGCGTCGCGGGGCTTGTCGGGCGGCAGCTCCGCCGGGATCCGGCCGCGCGGGCGGCGGAGCTCGGCGCGCTCGCGCCTGACCATGAGCCGGCAGGCCACCAGCCAGACGACGAGTACGCCGACGGGCACCGCGCACCAGACCCGGTCGACGACCTTCAGGTAGGCGAGCGTGGCCACCGCGGCGTTCGCGAGGAGGATCAGGGTGACCACGCGGAGCCGGCGCCTGGCCGCTCGGGCGGCGGCCTGGCGGCGCGCGCGATGCTGTGCCGCGGTGAGCTGTGGGACGGGTGTGGGTCGCGAGGCGGTGCGATCGGGAGTGATCGGGCCCGCCGTGGCCTTGGCGGCCTTCGCGGCCTCGGTCGTGGTGGTGCCGGTCGCGCTGCCCTTGACCAGGCGCGCCTTGCGTCGGCTGACCGGCTCTCGGCGGGCGAGGACCCGGAGCCTGGCCGAGAAGCGCTCCACGGTCCGGGTGCGAGCGCCCTCCTCGTGGTGCTCGAGCGCCTTGGGGATCAGGTACACGGCCCAGGCCACGGCCAGGGCCACGAAGATCAGTGCGCTTGGATCCACGTGCTGAGGCTAGAAGTCGCAGCGCATGCCGAGCCGGATGTCAACCCGTGTGTCGCAAAATGTCTTGTGTGACTACTGAGGTTCGACGTTGTTGGCTGCACCGCCCGACGCGCGCAGCCGGCTGAGCAGCCCGTCAGGCACCTCCTCCTTGGTGATGGCGTAGATCCGGTGGTCACGCCAGGCGCCGTCGATGTGGAGGTACATCGGGGCGTAGCCGATCTCGCGGATCCCGAGCTTCTCGACGACGCGCAGCGAGTTGGAGTTCTCCGGCCGGATCGCGATCTCGATGCGGTGCAGCCCGGCGGTGAAGAAACAGTGGTCGATGACCATCGCAACCGCCCGCGGCATCACGCCGCGACCGGCGAAGTTCTTGTCGAGCCAGTAGCCGACCGACGCGAACTGCGCGGAGCCGCGCACGATGTTGTTGACCGTCACCTGGCCGGCGAACCGGCCGCCGACCTCGAGGGCGAACGGGTAGGTCTGGCCCTGCCGTGCCTGTCTCGAGAGCCGTCGCACCAGCTGCTTGAAGCTGGTCGGCCGCGCCTCGCCTCCCGGCGGCACGGTGGCGTCCCACGGCACCAGCCACGCGGCGTTGCGCTGCCGCGCCCGGCGCCAGGCATCGTGGTCCGAGGCTGCCAACGGGCGCAGGGTCACCTCGTGGTCGACCAACCGGACCGGCCATTCAGTGGTCACTGCCGGCCACCTGCTCCACCGCGTGCCGCAGGACCGGCTCTAGGACCGCGATCGCGTCCTTCACACCACCGCGGGAGCCGGGCAGGTTCACCACGACGCACCCGCGGACCCGGCCGGCCAGCCCCCGGGACAGCACCGCAGTCGGGACGCCCTTGCTCACGCCGTAGGCGCGGATGGCCTCGGCGAGCCCCGGGATCTCGGCGTCGAGGAGCGGCCGGGTGACCTCCGGGGTCAGGTCGGTGGGGGTGAGCCCGGTGCCGCCGGTCGTGAGCACGACGCGCGCGCCGGCGTCGACGGCGGCGGTGATGGCCTCGGCCACGGGTTCGCCGTCGGGTACGACGGCGGGGGCAGCGGTCTCGAAGCCGAGGCCGGTCAGGAAATCGACCAGCAGCGGTCCGGTGGCGTCCTCGTAGACCCCGGCGGCGGCGCGGTTGGACGCCACGACGACGGCGCCGCGCAGCGCCCCATCCGTCATCGGGACCAGTCCCCCGAGCGGCCACCGGACTTGGCCTCGACCCGGATGTCGGTGATCACGGCGGCCTTGTCGACCGCCTTGACCATGTCGACCACGGTGAGGGCGGCGACCGAGACCGCGGTGAGCGCCTCCATCTCGACGCCGGTCCGGTCAGTCGTCCTGACGGTCGCGGTGATCTCGACGGACTCGTCGGTGACCGCGAGCTCCACGGTCACTCCGGAGATGGCGAGCGGGTGGCAGAGCGGGATCAGCGCGGGCGTCTGCTTGGCGCCCATGATCCCGGCCAGCCGCGCGACGGCGAGCGCGTCGCCCTTGGGCACGCCCTCGCCACGGAGCAGCTCGACGACGCGCGGCGAGACCAGGACGCGGCCGGAGGCGGTGGCGGCCCGCGCCGTCACCGCCTTGTCGGACACGTCGACCATCCGCGCCGCGCCGGACTCGTCGACGTGGGTCAGGCGGTCGCTGTCGGCCACGTCAGAAGTCCTCGTCCAGCAGGAGCACCTGCACGCGCTCGTCGGCGTCCACCGACGTGGTCTGCTCCGGCACGACGACCAGACAGTCGGCCTGGGCGAGCGCGCCGATCAGGTGGGACGCCGACCCGCCGACCGGCTCGACGTACCGGCCCCGCTCGTCGGTGCCGGCGCGGCCGCGCAGGAGCTGCCGCCGGCCTTCCGGGGAGTGGACGGACCGGGTGAGCCGGGCCTCGACCGTCGGCCGCGTGACCGGCGTATGCCCCATCAGGGTCCGGATCGCCGGGAGCACGAACATCTCGAACGAGACGTAGGCCGAGACCGAGTTGCCGGGCACCGTGACGATCGGCGTCTTGCCGGGACCGACCATCCCGAACCCCTGTGGCTTGCCCGGCTGCATCGCGACCGGACCGAACCAGACCCCTTCGCGGCGCAGGGCCTCCTTGACCACGTCGTAGTCGCCCTGCGAGACCCCGCCCGACGTGACGACGAGGTCAGCTCCTTCGAGGTGGGGCTCGAGGGCCTGCAGGAAGGCGTCCGGCTCGTCGCCGACGATCCCGACGCGGACCGGGACGGCACCCGCCCGCAGGACGGCGGCGGCCAGCATGAAGGAGTTGCCGTCGTAGATCGAGTCGGGACCGAGCTCCTCCCCCGGGTCGCGGAGCTCGGCGCCGGTGGAGACGACCACCACCCGCGGACGAGGGCGGGCCATGACGGTGGCGCGGCCGACCGAGGCCAGGACGCCGATCTGCCGCGGGCCCAGCACCGTCCCCTCCTCGACGAGCACGTCGCCCACTGCGACGTCTCCGCCGGCGGGCCGGACGTGCTGCCCCGGCTCGGGGGGCTCGTCGATGCGTACGACGTCCGCGCCCCGGTCTGTCCACTCGTAGGGGACGACCGCGTCCGCACCCTCGGGGATCGGCGCACCGGTCATGATCTTGGCGACAGTCCCCGGCTCGACCCGGCGTACGGTCGCCTGGCCGGCGCCGATCTCTCCGACGACCGGCAGGCGCACCGGCTGACCGGCAGTGGCGGAGGCGACGTCGGCGTGGCGGACGGCGTACCCGTCCATCGCGGAGTTGTCGAAGCTCGGCAGCGCGATCGTCGCGACGACGTCCTCGGCGCAGACCAGGCCGAGGGTCTCCAGCAACGGCTGGGGCACCGGGGTCATCGGGCGCACACCGCCGAGCACCCGCTCGAGGTGCTCCTCGATGGTGCAGGGCTCACTCACGATCAGGAGTCTGCCGTGAGAACGGTGTCGTCGGGGATGCGCTCGGCCAACCCGGCGTGGAGCTCGACGTCGCCGACGACCTGGACATGGGCGCCGAAGGTGACGTCCCCCTCGACGATGAGCTTCGAGGCCTTCTTCATCGAGGGCGTCCCGGTCGGGAAGCGCTTGTCGAACTCGGCCACCACCTTGTAGTAGGCGTCGTCGAGCTCGACGTAGGGGAGCTCTGGCGCGACCTGGTCGAGCACGAAGTCCGGCCTGAGGTCGTAGACGTCGCTGCGCAGCACCAGCAGGTCGTTGGTCGTCTTGACCGGCGCGAACCGGTCGCGGCCGACCTCGATCAGGGTCGAGTCCGGGAAGACCTCGATGGCCGCACCCATGGCGGTCTCGACCTGGATCACCTTGGGGGTGCTGGGATCGCTGGGGTCGACGGTCTTCTCGTTGCGGATCAGGGGCAGGCCGAGGATCCCGTCGCGGACGTCGAGCGCCTCCTTCATCCGGCGCAGGTCGAACCAGACGTTGTTGGTCGAGCAGAACCGGTGCCGCTCCAGGTTGCCCAGCGCCTCCCGGTCCGCGGGGAGCGTCTGCGCCGTCTCGCGCAGGATGATCCGGCCGTCCGACCGCCGGCGGGCGAAGTGGCCGCCCTTCTGGTCGCTCGGTCGGCGCCGGACCGCCTCGATCCCGAACGGCGCGCCGCTGGTGGCGAACCAGCCCGCGACCCGGGGGTCGGGCACCGCGCCGAGGTTGTCGGAGTTGGCCACGAAGACGCGGTCGTAGCCGGCCTCGATCAGCCGCTCCAGCAGCCCCTGGCCGCGGAGCGCGGTGTAGAGGTCACCGTGGCCGGGCGGGCACCACTCGAGGTCGGGGTCCTTGACCCAGCTGACCGGCGAGAGGTCCTTGACCAGGAGCTTGGGCTCCTTGTTCTGGAGGAACTCCAGCGGCAGCCCCTCGACCGGCAGGTCCTCGTAGCGAGCCAGCGCCGCCATCGTGTCGCCGGAGGTGCGGAAGCTGTTCATGAACATCAGCGGCAGCGGGGCGTCGTACTCCTTGCGGAGGTGAAGCACCTGCCGGGCGATGATGTCGAGGAAGGAGAGCCCGCGGCGCACGCACAGCAGCGACTTGGCGCGGTCCATCCCCATCGAGGTGCCGAGGCCGCCGTTGAGCCGGATGATCGCCGTGGTCCGCAGCGCGGCCGCCGCGTCCTCGTCACTGACCTCGACGTCCTTCAGGGAACCGATGTCGACGGGCTCGATCGTGGACTCCGGGATCATGCCGGTCTCGCCGTGCTCGAGCAGCCGGTAGTAGTGCGCGAACGTCTCGATGGCGACCTCGTCGACGCCGGCGGCGGCCATCTTGTCGCGGGCCTTGTTGAGCCCTGTACTACCCATACTGCGATCGTAGGCTGGCATCGTGGCTGGGGCGAAGACGGCAATGCGGGACCAGCTGCTGACCACCCGCAACCGGCGGCCGCTCCTCGAGCGGTCGGAGGCCGCGCGGGAGATCGCGCTCCGGCTGACCGCGGTCCCGGAGGTGCGCCGGGCGGCCACGGTGGCGGCCTACGTCGCGGTCGGCTCCGAGCCCGGCACCGCACCGCTGCTGAGCGCCCTGGTGGCCGCGGGGAAGCGGATCGTGCTGCCGGTCGTGCTGCCGGACCTGGACCTGGACTGGGCGGCGTACGCCGGCGACCAGGACCTCGCACCGGCGCGCTACGGGCTGCTCGAGCCGGTCGGCTCCCGGCTGGGGGTGGACGCCGTGGCGACCGCCGACGCGGTGCTGGTGCCCGGGCTGGCGGTCTCCGGCCGCGGTGAGCGACTGGGGCGCGGCGGGGGCTGCTACGACCGGGCGCTGGCGCGGGTGCCCGTGGGGACCTTCACCTGCGTGCTGCTCTACGACGACGAGGTGGGGGTCGACGTGCCCGTGGAGCCGCACGACCGCCCGGTGGCGGCGGCGGTGAGCCCGGCGGGAATCGTTCGGTTCGCGGCGACGTTGTGAACTTCGTACAATCTGGCAGTCACTCGTGCCGAGTGCCAGCGCCCTGAGGAGTCCAGTGCCCACCTACCAGTACGCCTGCACCGAGTGCGGCCACGCCTTCGAGCAGGTCCAGAGCTTCAGCGACGACGCGCTGACCACCTGCCCGCAGTGCCAGGGCAGGCTGCGCAAGCTGTTCAACGCCGTCGGCGTCGTCTTCAAGGGCTCTGGCTTCTACCGCACCGACAGCCGCAAGCCCGCCACCGAGGCAGCCTCCTCGTCGTCCGGCGACTCGTCCTCGTCTTCCTCGACGTCGACCTCCGGCTCCTCCGGCGACTCGTCGTCGAGCTCGACGTCCACGTCCGGCACGTCCGGCTCGTCCACGAAGTCTCCACAGCCCGCCGCCACCTGAGCGCTCTCCACAGCCCCGCCTGATCCGGGCTGAGCAGGTCGGCGCGCGCTCGTAGCGTCGGGCCCGTGCCGACCCTCGCCCATCACCTTCGCAGCGCCGCCCGCCGGGTGCGTCGTGCTGTCCTGCGCCGCCGACGGCTGCTCGCGGCTCTGTGTGCGCTTGTCGCGGTGTGGGCCGGGCTCCGGGCAACGGCAGCACCGGCCGCCCCCCTCGTGGCGGTCACCGTGGCAGCCCACGACCTCGGCGCCGGCACGGTCCTGACCACCGGCGACCTGGCCACGGTCGGGTTCGCGCCGGGCACGGTCCCGTCCGGTCACATCCGCGACCCGGTGGGCCGCCGGCTCGCCGGTCCGGTGCGGCGGGGAGAGCCGATCACCGACACCGCGCTGGCGGGTGCGTCGCTGGTGCGCGACCGCCCCGACCTGGTCGCGATGCCGGTGCGACTGCCGGACACCGCGATGGCCGAGCTGCTGCGCGTCGGCGACCAGGTCGACCTCGTCTCCGCCGATCCGCAGGGCGGCGCCGCCGTCACCGCGGCCCACGACGCGGTCGTGCTGGCCCTGCCACCGGCCCCGTCCGACGCGGCGGCCGACGGCCTCCCGGGGCGGCTGGTGGTGCTCGGCGTCCGGCAGGACGAGGTCTTCTCGGTCTCCGCTGCCTCGGTGACGCGCTTCCTCAGCGTCACCTGGTCCCACTAACGTGCAAGACGTTCCGCTGCGAAAGGCAGCTGTCGAGTCTCGAGGGGGACGACGCGTGACCGGTTTCAAGAACTTCATCCTGCGCGGCAGCCTGGTCGAGCTGGCCGTGGCGTTCGTCATGGCAGCCGCCTTCGCCGCCGTGGTCACGGCCACCGTGAACCTGCTGATGGACCTGATCGGAAAGGCCGGCGGGACCCCCGACTTCTCCAACTACAGCCCGGGCGGCGTCAGCGTGGGCGCCTGGATCACCGCGGTGATCTCCTTCATCATCCTGGCCGCGGTCGTCTACTTCTTCATCGTGCTGCCCTACACGCAGGCCAGGGAGCGCTACTTCCCGAGCGAGGAGCCCGGCACCCCCGAGGACGTCAAGCTGCTCCAGGAGATCCGCGACCTGCTGGCCGCCCAGCAGACCGGCGGCACCGTCACGATCACCCCGCCCAGCAGCTGACCGCTCGGGCCGGCTAGCCGCCGTGGTGCGGCGGCACCTGCTCGCGGAGCCAGGTGTCGCTGCGCCGCTCGGCGTCCTCCGGGCGTCCCCCGGGGTCGCGCTCGTCGGAGGTGGTGTCCGGGAGGTTGTCGCCGAAGACCTCGGCCAGCCGCCGCCTGCGCTCCCAGTCGGCCTGGCGGCGCCGTCGCGCAGTCCCGGGCTCGTCGGGCTGCTCGTCGGGCTGCTCGTCAGGTTGGTCGTCGGGGCGGGTCACGTGCAGAGTCCGGCGAAGGCCAGGTCGTCCGATGTTGCGTCGACGCCGTCGGAGGAGTCGTCGCTCGGTGACGAGGTTCCCGAGGGTGACTCGGTGGTGGAGGTCTCGGACGGCGAGGAGCTGCCGGTGGAGCTCTCGTCGCCACTGGGGCTCTCGGTGCTGGAGCTGGTCGCGGACCCGGAGATCGTGGTGCTGCTCGGGACCTGGTTGGCGCCGATGGAGCCGTCACGCAGCTTGCCGAGCGGCTTGTCGTACTTGATGCGGTCCCACAGGGTCTGGGCGTCGCTGGTCCACTCGACCCGGCCGGGCTGGGCGGTGCTGTAGACGAACGGGACGGTGATGAACCGGATCCGTTTGAGGCCGATGTGCTTGAACTGCAGGCCGACGAGGGCCATGTCCTTGATGTTCGGGATGTCGGTCGTGAGCGACTTGGTGGCGGCGTTCAGGAACCGGACCAGTCGGTCGAAGCGGGTCAGCGTGCCGCTGGACAGCACCTTCGCGACCAAGGCCCCGATGAACGCCTGCTGCCGCTTGATCCGGCCGATGTCGCTGCCGTCGCCGACGCCGTGGCGGACGCGGACGTAGGCCAGCGCCTCCTTGCCGTCGAGGGTGCGCGTCCCGGCCGGGATGGTGATGCCGTACTCCGAGGAGTCGATGTCCTCGGGCACGCACACCTCGACGCCGTCGACTGCGTCGACCATCTGCTGGAAGCTCCCGAAGTCGACCACGACATAGTTGTCGATCTTGATGCCTGTGGTCTGCTCGAACTGCTGGATCGTGCAGGCCGGACCCCCGAGGGAGTAGGCCGCGTTCCACATCACGTTGGTGCCGCCGGCGATGGTGTCGCCGTCCTTGGTCTCGCACTCGGGCCGGTCGACCAGCGAGTCACGCGGGATCGAGACGCCGTAGGCCGACTGCCGGTCGGCGGACAGGTGGAACAGGATCGTGGTGTCCGAGCCACCACCGGACTCACCGTCGATCTTGCAGCCGTTGCAGTCGCGTGAGTCCGAGCCCATCACCAGGATGTTGATCGGCTGCTTCGGCGCGTCGATGTGCACCTTCTCCGGCCGGTCGGTGAGCTGACCGGTGACGTCCACGACGTTCAGGTTGCCGTTGAGGTGGCGGTAGAGGAACGCCACCGAGAGGCCGCTGACCATGCCCAGGGTCAGCAGGGTCGCCAGGAGCACCTTGGCGACGGTGTGGGTCCGCCGAGTGCGGCCACGTCGCTTCCCGGCCTGATAAGGGGACGGCAGCTCGGGCTGGGCAGAGGGCTGCGCAGCGTCGGGCATCGTCACCTTCACATGGGCCGGCGTCGGATCTGCTGACGAGGAGGACGCGCTCGCACCTCCCGAGGGTGCTCGCTCGCCCGCGCCAGACTACGGGTGTTGCTCAAATGATGGACGTGACCGGCCGGTAACACCAACATCCGGCGCCGTCCGGGGCACCGGTCACGGCTGCTGGACGTGAGGCGGATCACCGCCCGCCGGACCCGAGCCCGCGGCAGACTCCTGCTCGCGCAGCCCGAGGCGGCTGTGCTGCCGCCCGTAGGCGAAGTAGACGACGAAGCCGATCGCCATCCAGACGACGAACCGGACCCAGGTCTCTCCCTTGAGGTTGAGCATGAGGTAGAGGCACATCAGCGTCGCCAGCGCCGCCACCAGCGGGGCCGCAGGCACCCGGAAGGCGCGCGGCAGGTCCGGCCGGGTCCGGCGCAGGATGACCACCCCGATGCTGACGAGGATGAAGGCGAACAGGGTGCCGATGTTGACCAGATCGGCCAGGGTCGAGAGGTCGAGGAAGCCAGCGAGCACGGCCACTACCACGCCGGTGATCAGCGTTATCCGGTACGGCGTGCCGAACCTCGGGTGCACCCTGGCGATCCACACGGGCAGCAGCCCGTCGCGTCCCATCGCGAACGCGACCCGCGTCTGGCCCAGCATGAGGATCATCGCGACGACCACCAGCCCGATGCAGGCGCCGACCGAGATGAGGTTGCCCATCCAGTCGACCCCGACCGCCTTGAACGCGGTGGCGAGCGGGGCGGCGTCGTCGGGGTCGATGTCCCTGTAGGGCTGGAGCCCGGTGACGACCAGGCTGACCGCGGCGTACAGGACGGTCACGACCGCGAGCGAGCCCAGGATCCCGATCGGCACGTCCTTCTGCGGGTTGCGTGCCTCCTCGGCCGTGGTCGCGACCACGTCGAAGCCGATGAACGCGAAGAACACGACCGCGGCGCCGGCGATGACACCGCCCAGGCCGAACACCGCGGGCTCGATGCCGAGCAGTGTCGTGATCAGCGGCGTCTGCTCGAAGCCGCCGCCGTTGTCGCCGACCGGCTGCGACTCGGGGATGAACGGCGTCCAGTTCGACGGCGTGACATAGGCGAAGCCGACCACGATCACCGCGGCCACGACCGCGAGCTTGATGGCGACCACGACCTGGTTGACCCGGCTGGAGAACTTGGTCCCGTAGACCAGCATGGTCATCACCACCAGGGCGATGACCACCGCGGGCAGGTCGATGACGCCGTCGGTTGCCGACGCGATCGACGTGGGCAGCTCCACGGACATGTCCTCGAGCAGCGACTGGAGGTAGCCGGAGAAGCCCACCGAGAGCGCCGCAGCGCCGATCGTGAACTCCAGTGCCAGGTCCCAGCCGATGATCCAGGCGATCAGCTCACCGAAGGTGGCGTAGGAGAAGGTGTAGGCGCTGCCGGCCACCGGGACGGTGGAGGCGAACTCGGCGTAGCAGAGCGCGGCCAGTGCACAGGCCACCGCCGCGATCAGGAAGCTGAGCGCCAGGGCGGGACCGGAGTTGGTGGCCGCGACGATGCCGGTGAGCACGAAGATGCCGGCACCGATGATGACGCCGACCCCGAACACGACGAGGTCGAGCGGGCCGAGGTCCTTGCGGAGCCTGTGGCCCGGCTCGTCGGTGTCCTTGATGGACTGCTCGATCGACTTGGTCCGCAGCAGGTTCATGTCGACACTGTTCCCCAAATCTCGCCGCGACGCAGGGGGCGGAGCCCGGTCAGGCCCCGGGGGCTGCCGCCCGATGCGCCTCGCCGCAGGTCGTCACACTCGCCGTCACACGGTCGTGTCATGTCATGAGGGCTCGGGCCCGGCGAACGGCGTCGGGCCGAGCACGAAGGAGAACGACATGGCACTCTTCATGGACGCGCACACTCTCGAGGGCGGCGTGACCGTCGCCGACGTGGCGGCGGCGCACCAGGCGGACCTGCAGACCCAGGGCAAGTACGGCGTGAGCTACCTGCGCTACTGGGTCGACGAGGCGGCGGGCAAGATCTTCTGTCTCGTGGAGGCACCTGATGCCGAGACCGCGAACACCGTGCACCGCGAGGCGCACGGGCTGGTCGCGGAGGAGATCTTCACCGTCGTGGAGGGCACGTGACGGCGACGACACAGGGCTCGACTCAGAGGGAGCTGGGAGCGTTGCTGGACTGGGTGGCCGAACGGATCGTGCTGAACGGCACGACCACCGAACGATCGGTCCTCCAGGCGGTCGCCGACACCGCACAGTGGGCGGCTCCCGGTGCCGCGGCTGCGTTGGTCGACTGGGAGGCGACCGAGGTCCTCCGCCTGCGTGCCTTCGGCGTCCTGCACGGCGTCGTGGTCGAGGTCCTCGGCGACGAGGAGCGCTGGTGGCTGCTCGACCGGCTGCGCAATGGCGGCGACGCACAAGCGGGTCTGGTGGCGTGACCACCCCGCCGTACACCTGGGCCGTCCGGTCGCAGCCCGGCTGCGACCGGACGGTCCGACCTCCCCGTCCTGTGGGACTCTGGCCCTGCGGACACCACGAACGAGACGGTGCGGTGAGCACGCCGTGAACCACACGGCGCGGCTCGTCGTCCACCTGCTCGGGCGACCGCATCTCGAGGTCGACGGAGCGAGTGGGTATCGGTTCCGGAGCCGCAAGTCCTGGGCGCTGCTCGCCTTCCTGCTCCTGAGCGAACGGCCGCCGACCCGCTCCCGGCTGGCCGGTCTGCTGTTCTCCGAGGCCGATGACCCCCTGCGTGCGTTGCGCTGGTGCCTGGCCGAGCTGCGGCGCGGTCTCGGTCCTGCCGCGGTGCTCGACGGTGATCCCGTGGTGCTGACCCTGCCACCCGACGCTGCCGTGGATGTCGACCTCCTGCTCGACGGCCACTGGAACGACGCCGTCCAGCTCCCTGGACTGGGGCTGCCCCTCCTCGACGGCACCTTCCTCGCGAACGCCGAGCCGTTCGAGGCATGGCTCCTGTCCCAGCGCCGCCGCCTGGCCGCGGCGGCAGAGGCGGTCATCCACGAAGCGGCTCTCGGGCTGGCGTCCCGCGGGGAGTTCGGACGCGCCCGCGACCTTGCGGTGCGGGCGACCGAGATGAGTCCGCTGGACGAGAGCCACCAGGCACTCCTGATCCGGATCTACCGGCTCGCAGGGGACGACGACGCGGCCGCCCGGCAGCTCGAGGCCTGGTCCGCCACGGTCCGCCGAGAGCTCGGGACGGGGCCCGGCGCAGCGGTGCTGCTGGCCGCTCGCGAGCGCGCCACACCACCGAACCCGGCCGACGCGGCGTCCATCCGCGCCGCGACCGAGTCGGCCGCGGCGGCCGTGTCCGCCGGCGCCCTGGTCGCCGGCGTGGCGTCGTTCGAGTCGGCGGTGCGGATGGCCGACGCCGCCGGTGCGGACAGCCTGAGGGTCGAGACGCGACTGGAGCTCGCCGAAGCCCTCATCCACTCACTGGGCGGGCTGGACGAGGCCGGCGTCGCGGCCCTCAGCGAGGCCGAGCAGATCGCCGCCGCGAACGGCGACGCCGAAGCCGTGAGCCGCGCCCGGACCGAGCTGGGCTACGTGGACTTCCTGCGAGCTAACTACGCCCGCGCCGAGCGCTGGCTCGACCAGGTCCTCACCCAGGGCAGCGCCGCACCGTCAACCCGGGCCAAGGCCGCGATCTACCTGGGCTCGGTCGCCAGCGACCGCGCCGACTATCCCCGCGCGATCACACTCCTGGAAGAAGCCACGACCGAGTGCCGTGTCGCCGGCGAGCACCGGCGCGCGGCGTACGGACTCTCGATGCTGGGCCGCATCGCCCTCCTGCGGAGCGACCTCGAGGGCGCGGCCACGCGCCTGCGGGACTCGATCGAGCTGGCCGAGCGCGACCACTGGCTCTCCTTCCTGCCCTGGCCGCAGGCACTCCTCGGACACGTCCAGCTGCGCCAGGAGGACCTGGAGGGCGCCTCGGCCTGCCTCGAGCAGTCCTTCGCGCGGGCCTGCCGGATCGGCGACCCGTGCTGGGAAGGCATCTCCTCCCGTGGCCTGGCCCTGCTCGCCGAGGCGTCGGGCGATCCCGACCGCGCCGTCGCCGACCTGGTCGAGGCGCGCACTCGCGCCACCCGGCTCGCCGACCCCTACGTCTGGCTCGACGTGTTCATCCTGGACGCCCTGTGCGAGGTCGGTACGCGTCACGGGCACCCGTCGACGGCGACCTGGGTCGACGAGATGCACGAGCGCTCGTCGCGGGCCGGCATGCGCGAGCTGACGGTGCGGGCGATGCTGCACGCGGCCAGGATGGGCAGCCGTGGCGACGCGGAGGCGGCCGTGATCCTGGCCGGGGCCATCGAGAACCCGGAGCTGGAGCGCCTGGTGTCCACGGCGTGCGCGTCCCTCAGCGGACCGCTCAGGTGACAGGCGGCCAGGTCCTGCCGGTTCGTCAGGTCCCGTCGGGTGCCTTCACCGCGACGATCGGGTAGTCGAGCTCGAGCAGGAGCCGTTGCGCGGTGGACCCGAGCAGCAGCTTTCCGACCGCGGTGCGGCGACGCAGCCCGATGACGACCACGGACGGCTTGACTCGCTCGGCAACCGCCTTGACGTACTCGACGACATCTCCGGAGCTCTCGTGCTCGACGTTGACCTTCAGGCCCTGGCGAACCAGGTCCTCGGCGACCGCGTCCAGGTCCTGCTCGGCAGAGACCCCGGACACCGGAGCAGGCGGAGGCGTCGCCGCCCGGTCGCGCAGGACGCTCACGATGGTGACGTCCTCGGAGCCGCGTCGCTTGGCTTCCTCGACGGCGGCGCGCGCGGCAGCCAGCCCGGCCGACGTGGGTGTGTAGGCAAGCAGAACAGTCATGGGTCACCGGGCCTCTCCGCGGACCGCCACAGGCTACTCCGGCGCGGAGGTGGCGGTCCTCGGCGCAACGTAGCCGAGTGTCCTCGGTGTCAGCGTCACCCAGGCGCTGAGGCATACTGACGCCGCACCGCTACAACCGGATCGGAGTCACACGAGGGTCGTCCCGAGGGCAACCCGGACCGTCGCTCCAAAGCCCCGCCCCAGTAGCTCAGCGGATAGAGCAGCCGCCTCCTAAGCGAAAGGTCGCAGGTTCGACTCCTGCCTGGGGCACCCGATTCAGCTGGAGTGTGGCACTCCTCGGGGGTCCGGGCCTGTCCCGCGACCGCTGGGTCGAAACTCAAGATTCGGCTTGCATCCCGTACCTAGGTCCGGGTTTACCGTCGACGTCATGGCAGACCTGATCACGACCGACGCGTGCACGTTGCCGACCGCGGAGCGCCCACTGCGGGTGGCGGAGTTCGACTCGCTCTTCGCCGCCTCCGCCACCGCGGTGAGCCGTCGTGGTGATGGCAGCGTGCGGATCGCCCTGTCCGGGGGTCCCGGCCTGGTGGAGCGGGTTCGGGATCTGATCGAGCGGGAGGCGGCGTGCTGCTCGTTCTTCACCTTCGCCGTCCAGGGCTCGGACGAGGAGCTGACCCTGGACGTGTCGGTCCCGCCCGGACGGCGCGACATCCTCGAGGCCTTGGCCGCCCGCGCAGAGGAGCGGACTGGGGGCGGGTGGCGTCGTGAGCCTGCGCGTGGGTGAGGTCGCGGAAGCTGCCGGGGTGAACAAGGAGACATTGCGCTACTACGAGCGCCGAGGACTGCTCGGGCGTCCGGACCGCAGCCCGGGCGGCCACCGTCTGTACGACGAGCAGGCCGTGGTCACCCTGCGGGTCATCAAGGCGGCTCAGCGGCTGGGGTTCACGCTCGAGGAGGTCGCGGACCTGATCGAGGCCGGACGACGCCGCGGCCGCAACTCCGGGCTGCAGGCGCGCGCAACGGAGAAGCTGACCGAGGTCGAGACGAAGATCGCCGACCTCGTGCTGATCCGCGACAACCTGGTCGCGGCCATCGACGCCGGCTGCGACGACCTCCACCAGTGCGCCGGCAGCGACTGCTGCCCCATCCCGTTCGTCGACCTGGCCGACATCACGAGCCAAAGGGTGGCGCGGTGAGAGGAGGCTTCGTCGTGGGCGGCGGAGCCGCCGTGTGCGCGGTGGAGCTACCGGCGGGGGTCATGACGCACGTCCGCCGGGCGAGACCCGGGGAAAGTCGATGGGGACTCGGGCGGCTTTGGCGAAGTAGTTGGTGAAGGCGTTCGCCGCGACGTGTCCCACGACCTCCGCGATCTCTGCGTCCGACACCCCGGCGGCCCGAGCGGCGTCGAGGGCCTGTTCGTCCAGGGCTCCTCGACCCAGGTTGAGCGCCGACGCCAACTCGAGGATGGCGTTGGTGCGTGGGTCGCTGCTGCGGCCTTCTCGCGCGGCGGCGATGTCGTCGGGGTCCATCTGCAGGCTCTGGGCGGCGATGAAGGTGTGCGCCGAGAGGCAGTAGGCGCAGTTGTTCTGCTCCGCCACGAGCAGGGCGATGCGTTCACGGACGTGCGCGTCCAGCAGGCCCCCGTCGAGTGCGCCGGCGAGGTCCAGGTAGCCGTGCAGTGTTGCTGGGCTGTTCGCCATCACCCGGGTGAGGTTCGGGATGGTGCCGCCGAACGCCTTCCTGGCCCTGGCGAGGACCTGGGCGGCGTCGGGGTCGGCGGTCGCCGGGTCGATGGCTGAGAGTCCGGTCATTGTTCCTCCTCGAGCTGATGTCGATGGGGGGTCCACGTCGCTGGCGGCGAGTTACACCGAACGGCTCGAGTGGCCGGGTCGGTCCGAGCGAGGCCGTACGAGCGCGCCGACAGGGTCCGTGGTCCGTGGACCGCGTTACGCAGCGCCGTCTGGAGAGACAGACAAGTGAGCAGACGATGGCCGGCGGCTCCGGAAAGGGATGTCCAGCCCCGAGGCGGCAGCCCGGCAGCGACAGGAAGTGGGCGGAGTGTCGAGTCAATCACTGGGGCCGTGGAGGCCTCGTCCCTCTGGTTCGAGACAGAGCTCCCTCGACGCCCGGGAGGAGCAGCTACTCCTGGAGCGTCTTCGCGCGGGGGACGAAGAGGCGTTCTCCGAGCTCGTGGACCGCTACCACCCCTCCATGATCCGGTTGGCGCTGACGCGGGTACGCAGCAGGGCGGTGGCCGAGGAGGTCGCCCAGGACGCCTGGGTAGGAGTGCTCCGCGGTCTCGACACGTTCGAGGGGCGGTCCTCGCTGCGCAGCTGGCTGTTCCGGATCGTCATCAACCGGGCCATCAGCAGCGGCGTTCGCGAGCGGGCCCACCTGCCCGTGCACGGCGACGAGCTCGAGCACCGGGACGGACGGTTCAGCCAGGACGGATGGTGGGTGACACCGCCGACTCACTGGGCCGACGAGGTCGTCGACCGCCTCACGGCGCCCTCGCTCGTCGAGCGGGTACACGAAGTGATCACCGAGCTGCCCGAACGACAGGCGCAGGTGGTAACGCTGCGAGACGTCGAAGGACTCAGCAGCGCGGAGGTGTGCACCATCCTCGGCATCAGCGAAGGAAACCAACGGGTGCTTCTGCACCGCGCGCGCACCCGGATCCGAGCCGCCCTCGAGCAGGAGGTCATGCCATGAAGATCCGTCGGTCGTGGGGCCGCCGTGGCGGCGGTCACGAGATGACCTGTCAGCAGGCGGTCAACCACATCACCGCCTATCTCGACGGCGCCCTGGCCGGGCGTGATCGTGACAAGCTCGAGCGGCACCTCGAGGAGTGCCCGCACTGCTGGGAGCACCTCAAGCAGATCGAGGCGACGATCCGCGTCGCCGGCGCCGGGCCTGGGGACGACCTCGATCCTCTCGCCCGCGAAGACCTGCTCGAGATCTACCGCCGGTGGCGCGCCGATCAGCGCCCGGTTGACTGACAGCGCCGCATGGGTCTCTCGACTGCGTTTCTGTAACGCCGAGCGGGCAGCGGCAGACCCTCAGGCAGACCACTGACGAAAGGGCTCAACCGTGACGATCGATCGTGGACTGCTGGCCATCCTCGAGGTGCAGGCCGGCAAGGGTGAGGAGATGGCCGCCTTCCTCGAGAAGGCACGTGCGATGGCGGCCGCCGAGGAGGGAACGGTCACGTGGTACGCGTTCAGACTGGGCGAGACGACCTACGGGATCTTCGACACCTTCGCCGATGAGGACGCACGCCAAGCGCACCTGAGCGGTCAGATACCCGCAGCGCTTGGACAGGTGGGCCACCGGATCCTGGCTGCAGACCCCGACATCCGACAGGTCGACGTCGTCGCGGTGAAGTGAGTCCGGCGCCGCTACACGGTCTTGACGACGGTCAGGAGTACGACGGAGTCCTCCTCCGCGCTGAGCCCGTGGCGCTCCGGAGGTATCACCACCAGGTCGCCGGCGCCGCCGGTCCAGTCACCCGAGCCCGCCGTGAGCCGGACCGTGCCGCGCAGCACCTGGAGCGTCGCCTCACCGGGACTCTCGTGCTCGGACAGCTCGGACCCGACGGTCAGCGCAACCACGGTCTGCCGCAGCGAGTGGTGCCGGCCACCGTGGACGGTGGTCGCCGCCCGGCCGCTGTGCTCCTGCTTGGCCTCGGCGAGCAGACGATCGGCCAGGTCGCTCAGCTTGGTGTGCTCCATACCTACCTCTCAGTGGGCGTGTGCGGGAGTGCGCGCGTGCGCCTCCTCGACGATTCCCCATCCTGTCGCACCCAGCGTGACGACGGCGGCCGGAAAGATCCCGAGGTTCTCCTTGTCGATGTGCACGGAGAGGTCGTCGAGCAGAGCGTTCACGCGCTGCTCCAGGTCCGGCCCGGCGAGGTCCAGGTCGGACAGGGCCTCGTCGAACGACAGGTGCTCGGCCTCGAGCTCGACCACGGCGTCGATGAACTCCCCTTGCTCCCGCATGGCCCGGAAGACACCGTCCTCCTCACGTCGGACGTGGTCCAGCAGGTGCGCGGAGAGATGTCCCATGGCCGCCCAGGCGGCGCGCCGGTCGCCGGACGCGAGAAGGCCCCGGACCTGCGTGGACAGGTCGAGCAGCTCGAAGTGCTCGTCCATCAGCTGCGCGATCGGATCCACGCCACGGCAACCGCAGTGCTCACACATGCTCACATCGTCCGTCATCGGAGGCCCTGGCGGCAGGGTCATTGGTCCCGTGACGGACGTGACGCTCACCGCCTGCGGGAGCTGTCACAGGCGCTGCGGTCACATCGGCGTCCGTCCAGCACACTGGGCACGTGGACACCGTAGTCGCTGCTGGGGGCATCGTCGTGGCCGTCGACGGGTCGGAGCACTCGGAGCGGGCCGTCGAGTGGGCCGCCGAGCAGGCAGACCTCGAGCACCGTCGGCTCCTCGCCGTGAGCGCGGTCGAGTGGCGACCGGAGTGGAGCACCTTCTGGCCGGGCGCGATGGTCGGCGGCGCACCGGTGCGGCCGGACGACCTGGAGCGCGCCGGCCGCGCGGTCGCCGACGAGGCAGCAGCCCTCGCCTCACGGCTCCGGCCTGGCCTCGCCGTGGAGGCGGTCGCCCGGGTCGGCGACCCGCGACAGGTCCTGGTCGACCTCTCGGCTGATGCCCACCTTCTGGTGATGGGCTCGCGCGGGCGAGGTCCGCTGCGCAGCATGCTGCTCGGATCGGTCAGCTCGACCGTCGTCAGGGAGGCCCGGAGCCCGGTCGTCGTGTGCCGTCCGCGCACCGGTACCGCTCCGAGCTCGGGCGTCGTGGTCGGAGCCGACGGCACCCCCGAGTCTCTTCCGGTGATCCGGTTCGCCTTCGAGCAGGCGTCCCTGCGAGGGCTGCGGCTCACGGTCCTGCATGCCTACTGGGACGCCGTCGTGGTGGCGGCCGAGGTGCGGCGTAGGTCCGAAAGCCTCTCGGTGGCGCCCGAGCTCGAGGACCTGCGGGTCGTCCTGTCGCAGACCGTGGCGGGCTTCGGTGAGCAGTTCCCCGACGTGGAGGTGTCGTTGCAGCTGGCTCATGGCCTGGTCGACGAGGCCCTCGGCAGCAACCGGTCGTGGGACCTCGTCGTCGTCGGCCGTCACCCGGTGGACACGGTGCGCCGGGTGCTCACCGGGTCGATCGCGAACGCCGTGCTCGAGCAGGCCCACACGACGGTCGCGATGGTTCCGCAGTCACCGGTCACCTGACCGCCGTCGGCCGTCGCCCGGGCGGCCGTCACCGACTGTCGCGAAGGACGTTCTTCTGGATCTTGCCGGTGGACGTCTTCGGCAGCGGCCCGAAGCGGACGGCTCGGGGGACCTTGAACCCCGTCAGCCGCTCGCGGGCGAACTCGCGCAGTGCCGCCTCGTCGACCTCTGCTCCCTTGCGGAGCGTCACGAACGCCGTCACCGCCTCGCCCCACTGCGGGTCGGGGAGGCCGACGACGGCCACCTCGTCGACCGCCGGGTGCTGGACCAGGACCCGCTCCACCTCGACCGAGGCGACGTTCTCGCCGCCGGTGATGATGATGTCCTTGGCCCGGTCGGTGATCTCGATGCGCTGGTCGTGATGGCGCACCGCGAGGTCGCCGGTGCGCATCCAGCCTCCGGCATCGACCGCGGCGGTCGCCTCGTCGTCGCGGTAGTAGCCGAGCATCACGTCGTTCCCGCGGACCGCGATCTCGCCCACGGTCGTGGCGTCGGCGGGTACGTCGTGACCGGCCTCGTCGATGACCCGGACGCGGGAGGCGATCACGTTTCCGACGCCTTGGCGGGCCTTGGACCGGGCGAGCTCGGCCGGGCCCGGCTGCTGCGCCAGCTCGTCGATCTGGTTGATGACGATCGGGCCGAAGGTTTCGGTCATCCCGTAGAGATGTGTCACGTCGAGCCCCGCTGCCTGGCAGCGCTCGAGCAGCGTCGGTGTCGGAGGAGCTCCACCCGTGGTGACCTGCAGGGTGCGGGTCGGCGGCCGGCCCCGGTCGCGGTCCGGCGCGAGCTCGGAGCCCAGCAGCATGGAGAGCACGGTGGGAGCCGCGCTGAGGTGGGTCACCGGATGGTCCGCCACCAACCGCCAGGCGCCGTCGGCGTCGAAGGTGCGCAGGCACACGCTCACCGCCCCCGCCGCGGGGACGGCCCACGTGAAGCACCACCCGGTGCAGTGGACCATCGGCAGCGTCCACAGGTAGTGGCTGTCCGGCCGCAGCTGCAGGTGGAGGGCCATGGCCAGGGCCTGGAGGTAGGCGCCCCGGTGGTGGTACATCACACCCTTCGGCGACCCGGTCGTGCCGCTGGTGTAGTTGATCGCGAGGAGCGACCGCTCGTCGGCCACCGGCCGGATCCGCGGCTGGTCTCCGGTCACGCCCGACTCGTAGTCGGCGCCGTCACCGTCGACCACGACGGCTCCGACCGCGGCCGCGACCTCGGCACCGACGCCGGCGTACTCCCGGGTGACGACCAGGACCCGGGCGCCCGAGTGTTCGAGGATCGCGACCAGCTCGGTCTTCGACAACCGCACGTTGAGGGCGACGAGGACCGCTCCGGCCATCGGCACGCCCTGGTGGAGCTCGAGCAGCACGCTGCTGTTGCTGCACAGCGCCGCGACCCGGTCTCCGGGCCGGACCCCGAGCCCGGCCAGCACACCGGTGAGCCGCCGGCAACGGTCCGCCAGCTCGGCGTAGGTGAACCTGCGCTCACCGTCGATGACCGCGAGCCGGTCGCCGTGCACCTCACCCGAGCGGGCAAGGAACGACGACGGAGTCAGCTCGTCGAAGGTGTACGGCGCCGCCACAGGCGCCATTGTGCTGCCTCGCGCCGTGACCGGCGCGGGTCACGTCGTCAGACGTCCGTACGACGCTCGCTCACGCTCTGCGTGCCGTCCCTGTGGGTCGTGGTCTCGACCGACCGAGTGCCGCGACGACCCCACGTCATGGCGGTCACCACGATGAGCACCGCGCCCACCAGCGCCATGATCCAGCCGACCATGGTCAGGTCGATGCCGTTCACCCGGTCGGTGACGGCCAGGGCCAGGATCAGGCCCACCACCAGCAAGAACCCACCGAAGCCGTAACCCATGAGAATCTCCTCAGTCCTGTCGCGGTCCGGAGACAGCGATCCGCCCTAGCGATAACCGGATCAGGCCCCTGGCAAACCCCCGCGGCCGATGAGAGAACCCATCCCCCTGCCGAACGCGCGGTTCACCACCCCGCCGACGCCGACCACCCCCTACTGGGTCACCGGCATCGACGACTGACCGACCTCCGCGACGCTGACCCGCTCGTACAGAACGGGCGGGCCAGCGTCGTCAGCGGGTCTCGAACCTGATCCCGGCGGCGACCAGGCGGGCCATCAGGTTGTCCCCCATCGCCTGGGCGGTGGTGACGCAGCCGGCGGTGCGCGGGTTGTCGTCGAAGGCCAGGCACAGCGCGGACTCGGCGAGCATCTTCGCGGTCTCGTCGTAGCCGGGGTCGCCGCCGGAGACCTTGGTGTGGACGGTCCGCCCGTCGCCCTCGCCCACGAAGTCGACGGAGAACCACGACTTCGCGCGGCGGGCCGGCGAGGGTCCCTCGCCCTGCTTGATGCGGCCGAGCAGGAAGTTGCGCAGCGGCGGGACCTGGGCCGCGACCGCGACCGCGGTCACCCCGGCCGTGCCGGCGGCGGCGTAGCGGAGCGTCTTGGTGCCGGCGTAGTGCGAGTAGGTGAACCGCGGGCCGTAGTCGGTCAGCGCGGCTCCGCTGCGCGCCACGACGAACGGGTCGATCGTCGGCAGCGGCAGCAGCCAGAGCCCGAGCAGCTTGTCGCGGTGCGGCTTGCCCGCCACCGCTTTCGAGGACCGTCCCACCGGACGCGGCTCGACCTTGCGGCGGGCCGACATCGCCTCGCGCATCTGCCGTGCCCGGGAGAACTGGTTGAGCGCCGAGTGGAAGGTGCCGCCGGACGCCATCGCGCCGGCGCGCACGACCCCGCGCACCGCGACCGGTCCCTTGGCGGCCAGCTGTTTGACCGTGTAGTAGGCGCCGAGGTCGTGCGGGATCGAGTCGAACCCGCAGGCGTGCACGATCCGGGCGCCGGACCTCTCGGCGGCTTCGTGGTGGGCGACGTACATCCGGTCCACGAACTCCGGCTCGCCGGTCAGGTCGACGTAGTCGGTCCCGGCCTCGGCGCAGGCGGCGACGAGCGGCTCGCCGTACTGCTGGTAGGGGCCGACGGTGGTGATCACGACCCTGGCCCGGCGCACCATCGTGTCGAGGGACGCGCGGTCGCTGCTGTCGGCCTCGATCAGCTCGAGGTCGGTCAGCCTCCCGTCGATCTTCGCGAGCCGGTCGCGGACCCCCTCGAGCTTCGTGCGGTTGCGGCCGGCCAGCGCCCAGCGCAGCCCGGTGGGGGCGTGCTCGGCGAGGTACTCCGCGGTCAGGGACCCGGTGAACCCAGTGGCACCGAGCAGGACGATGTCGAGGTCACGCTGTGCTTGATCGGATGCGGCCGGTTCCGACGCGGACGACATGTGCCGACTCTCCCACTCGCGGAACCGGCCGGCGGACCCGGCCGTCCGATCAGCGGACGCCGCTGATCACGGCGGCGCCCGGCCCGCTCAGGGAACACCGTCTCGAAGGTCCGCACCATGCCCGTCCGCACCGTTCTCAGTCGCACCGTCCTCACCCGCACCCTCGTCTCGGTCGGGGTCGTCGCCGGCCTCGGGGCGGGGTTCGTCGCCGGCTCGTCGTACGCCGGCCCGGACGGGCCGCGCGACCAGGGTCGCGTCGTGCATCGGGGCGGCGGCGGGGAGGCCCGCCCGGCGGCGTACACCGGCAGCGGGCTGAGCCTGCCGGGCTCCTGCGACGAGCTGCTGAGGTGGTACGTCGAGCGCGGGCTGGAGCTCGTCGGGCCCGACGGCTGGGACGGCTACGGCTATCCGTACGCCATCGAGGACGCGGTGCCCGCGCCGCTCGCGAGCGCCGAGTCGAGTGCGGGCCGGAGTCCGCTGGCGCCGGCGCCGGTGCGCTCGACGAACGGCGAGACCGGCACCAACGTCCAGGAGGTCGGGGTCGACGAGCCGGACGTGGTGAAGACCGACGGCCGCACGCTCTACCGGGTGCAGGACGGCGACCTGGTCCTCGACGACGTCAGCGGCGCCGAGGTGACCCGGCTCGCCTCGCTCGACCTGCCCGGCGCGCTGGGGACGGGTGACACCGAGATCCTGCTGTCGGGCGACACGATCGTCGCACTGTCCCACCGCGGTTCCGGCGCCGTCACCGCCAGCGCCACGACCGAGGTGGCCAGCATCGACGTGTCGGACCCCGCGCACCCCGACGTCACGCACACCGTCGACTACGACAGCGACCTGGTGACCGCGCGGCTGCAGGACGGCGTGGTCCGGGTCGTGCTGCAGGCGGGGCTGCCCCGGCTCGACTTCGTGATGCCGCGGCGGCACCTGACCGAGCAGGAAGCCACCGAGGCCAACCGCGAGGCGGTCGAGAACAGCACGATCGACGACTGGCTGCCGCACGCCTCGGTCGACGGCGGGGAGCCGGAGCCGGTGCTCGGCTGTGACCAGGTCGCGATCCCCGACGACGACGCAGCGCTAGGCGCGGTCGCGGTCGTGGGCTTCGACGCGTCGGCACCCGACAACGCGTCGGCCACTGGCCTGGCCGCCGACACCGACCTGGTCTACGTCTCCACGGGGCAGCTCTACCTGGCCACCACCCCGGCGTACGCCCCGATCCGTCCCTGCTTCGAGTGCATCGAGCCGCAGCCGATGCCCGAGAGCGTGCCGCCCAGCATGCCGCCCGGGATGCTGCCCAGCTGGCTGCCCGGCATCGGCGCCGACCGCGGGCCGTGGCGTCCCCCGGCGGGCTTCACCGACGGCGCCAGCCACCTCTACGCGTTCGACCTCGACGGCATCGACACCACCTTCGCGGCCTCGGGCCAGGTGGACGGCGTGATCCGCGACCGCTGGTCGATGGACGCCGTCGACGGACCCGACGGACCGGTGCTCCGCGTCGTGGTCGGCCCCACCCAGAACACCGGCACCTTCAGCTCGATCGTCACCTTCCGCCAGGAGGGCACCGACCTCGTCGAGTCCGGCCGCCTCGACGACCTCGGCGTCGGCGAGGACGTGCAGTCGGTGCGCTGGTTCGACACGCTCGCGATCCTCGTGACCTTCCGCCAGGTCGACCCGCTCTACGCCGTCGACCTGACCGACCCCGCCCAGCCGCGGCTGATCGGGTTGCTCAAGATCCCCGGCTACTCGGCGTACCTGCACCCGCTCGGCCGGCACCGGCTGCTCGGGCTCGGCCAGCTCCAGGGCGGGAACGGCACGTGGGGCGCCCAGGCCGGGCTGTTCGACGTCACCGACCTGACCCACCCGCGGCAGCTGTCGGTGGTGAAGTACGGCCCGGGCACCGACGCGCTGGCCACCTCCGACCCGCGCCAGCTCACCTGGCTGCCGGACGGCCGCACGGTGCTCACCGTGGTCGCCGGCTACGGACCGCGCGGGGCCGTCGGCTACGTCTCGGAGCTGACGCTCGGCGACGGCAGGCTGACCAACCGGATGACCGAGGTGGAGTACGGCGACGAGATCGACGCCGTCCGCCTGGTGCCGGTCGACGGCGGCCGGGTGGTGCTGGTCACCGGCGACCACGCCTCGTTCTTTGCCCTCTGACCACTTGAGGGCGCTGCAGCCGACCACCGCTCGCAGCCGGTGCAGTGACTCACCCGGGTGCCTTCGCTGCGGGGTTCTCGACAGGCTCGACCCGCGGTGCGCCCGTCCCATCCCATCCTGCGGAGGGGGCACTCGAGCCGATCGCCGAGATGTCCGCAGCCCGGGCCGGGACTCGCCCGGGTGCCTTCGCTGCGGAGGTCTCGGACAGGCTCGACCAGCGGCCCGATCCGTCCCAGCCCCATCCTGCGGAGGTCTCAGGCCGTCCCCGCGCCGACGTACTCTGGCGCCATGTGCCGCAACATCCGCCCGCTCAACAACTTCGCGCCCCCGGCCACCGACGACGAGGTCACCTCAGCGGCCCTG
>NZ_DASUFR010000119.1:0-6539 GCF_036274455.1 Nocardioides sp.
ACATCGAGCACAACCGCGGTCACCACGTCCGGGTCGCGACACCCGAGGACCCGGCGTCGGCGCGCCTGGGCGAGAACTTCTACCAGTTCTGGCCGCGCACGGTCATCGGCTCCCTGCGGTCGGCGTGGAACCTGGAGAAGAACCGGATCGCCCGTCGCCGGCGGCACCCGTTCCGGATCTCCAACGACGTGCTGAACGCCTGGTTGATGTCGGCGGTGCTCTGGAGCGCGCTGATCGCGTGGCTGGGTGTGGGCATCACGCCGTACCTCGTGCTCCAGGCCGTTGTCGGCTTCACACTGCTCGAGGTCGTGAACTACATGGAGCACTACGGCATGCTGCGGCAGAAGGTCGGTGTCGGCGAGCGCCGGCGCTACGAGCGGGTGGACCCGTCGCACTCGTGGAACTCCAACAACATCGCCACCAACGTGCTGCTCTACCACCTGCAGCGGCACAGCGACCACCACGCCAACCCGACCCGTCGCTACCAGTCGCTCCGCGACTACGAGCAGTCACCGGTGCTGCCGACCGGGTACGCCGGCATGATCGTGCTCGCGATCGTGCCCGCGGTGTGGCGCCGGGTGATGGACCCACGCGTGCTGGCCCACTTCGACGGCGACATCTCGCGCGCGAACCTCTCACCGCGCAAGCGCGACCGGATCCTCGCGGCGTACCCGCCCCCGGCGCGCGGCGACAGGGTGCCGGCCGAGGAGCTGGGCGCGGAGCAGGCGGCGCAGCTGGAGGTGCTGGCCGCCCAGTGCCCCGGGTGCGGCTACACCTACGACGTCGTGACCGGCGACGAGCGCGAGGGGTTCGCAGCGGGCACGGCCTGGACCGACGTACCCGACTCGTGGTGCTGCCCCGACTGCGGCGTGCGCGAGAAGGTGGACTTCATCCCCGTCGACCGCTCCGTCGCCACGGCGGCCCGGCCCAGCGGTCACTAGCCTCGTCACCGTGACGACCCGGCCGGTGACCATGCGCGACCGGGTCATCGACGCGGCGATCACGCTGACCACCGACGACGGCTGGTCCCGGGTCACGATGGCCCGGCTGGCCGACGCGGTCGGCGTCAGCCGGCAGACCGTCTACAACGAGGTCGGCAGCAAGCCCCGGCTGGCGGAGGCGATGATCCTGCACGAGCTCGACCGGTTCCTCGGGCTGGTCACGCTCGCCTTCGACGCCCACCCGACCGACCTGGTCGCCGCGATCCGTGACGCGTCCCGCGCCGTGCTCGTCGCCTCCCAGGACAACCCGCTGCTGCACGCGATCGTCTCGGCCACCCACGGCGCGGACACCGAGCTGCTGCCGCTGCTGACCACGCACGCGGGCACGCTGCTGTCGACGGCCAAGGCGGTGGTCGTCGACCGAGTCGCGCCCTACGACGTCGAGCTGTCCGCCTCCCAGCTCGATGCCGCGATCGACGCGGTGGTCCGCGTCGTCCTCAGCCACGTGATGCAACCCTCGGCGACGCCGGAGCAGACCGCGGACGGCATCGCGTGGATCGCGGCCCGCGTGCTCCGGCCCTCGGGATAGTCCCAGACGTTTCCAACGCGGCTCCCGCACGCGACCGGTGAGAAGGGTCTGGGACTACCGGTGCCTACGCGTTCTCTTTCCTGAAGACAGCCGTCCCCCACCAGAAGGCGAGCACGAAGATCGCCACCGCCGAGGTGGTGCCCCACAGCACAGTGCCGTCCCCGACGTTCCCGGTGAACACCGCGCGGACCGCGTCGACGATGTAGCGGAACGGCATGAAGTCCGAGAGCCGCTGGAGCCACTCGGCACCGAGGGTCATCGGCAGCAGGATGCCGCTGAGGAGGAGGACCGGCATCATCACGATGTTGATCACCGGGGCCATCACGTCCTCGCTCTTGGTCGAGAGCGCGAGGGCGTTGGAGGCCGCCGCGCAGGCACCGCCGACGATCAGCGTGATCAGCACGCCGAGCGCGACGCCGCCGATCGGGCCGCGCATCCCGATCACGTAGCCGAGCCCCACCAGGATCATCGCCTGCACGAACAGCTGCAGCACGTCACGCGACAGCCGGCCGACCAGCAGCGCCGACCGCGCGGCCGGGGTCACCCGCTCGGCCTCGATCACGCCCTCGCGCCACTCCCCGATCAAGGAGAAGCCCGCGAAGAAGGCCCCGAACATGCCGAGCTGCACCAGCAGCCCGGGCACCAGGAACGTGTAGGCGTTGTCCGTGCCGGCGTCGAACTGGCTGACCAGAGGCTTGAGGAGCGGCCCGAAGAGCAGGAGGTAGAGCACCGGCTGCATGATCCCGATCAGCACCCAGGCGGGGTTGCGGAGGTTCATCCGGATCTGGCGCCGGAAGACCACCGAGCACTCGCGCACGTACGTCGTCATCGCTGGTCTCCTTCGACCGTCTCGTCGGCGGGGTTGGCGGTCTCGTCGGCGTCGCGCAGCGAGCGGCCGGTGAGCGTGAGGAACACGTCGTCGAGCGTGGGTCGCATCACCTCGATCGACTCCAGCCCGACGCCGGACGCCTCGAGGTCACGCAGCAGCCCGGGGACTGCCTTGCCGGCGCGGGCCACCCGCCCGCGAAGCGCGAGGCCGTCGACCTCGACGTCGTCGCTGATGCTGGCGAGCTTGTCACGCGCGGTCACCACCTGCTCCTCGCTGCCGACCTCCAGCGCGACCAGGTCACCCGACACGTTGGCCTTGAGGTTGTCCGCGGTGTCACTGGCGACGATCTCGCCGCGGTCGATGATGACGATCCGGTCGGACAGGGTGTCGGCCTCGTCGAGGTAGTGCGTCGTCAGGAACACCGTGGCGCCCTCGTTGTCGCGCAGTCCGGTGATGTGCTCCCACAGGTTGGCGCGCGCCTGCGGGTCGAGCCCGGTGGTCGGCTCGTCGAGGAAGACCAGCGACGGCGAGTGGATGAGTCCCATGACGATGTCGAGGCGGCGCTTCTGGCCACCGGACATGTTCGCGGGCTTGCGGCGCCAGAGCCCGTCGAGCTGGAACTTCTCGAACAGCTCCTGCCCCTTGGCGACCGCGTTCTTGCGCGACATCCCGTAGAGCATCCCGTGGTCGGTCACCTCGTCGCCGGCGTAGGCACCGGAGAACGTCGAGCCCACCTGCGAGCAGTAGCCGATGCTGCGCCGCACCTGGACCGGCTCGGTCGCCACGTCGTACCCCGCCACCCGGGCGGTGCCCGCCGTCGGCTTGAGGAGCGTGACCAGCATCCGCAGTGTCGTCGTCTTGCCGGCGCCGTTGGGCCCGAGGAAGCCGACCACCTCGCCCTCGGCGACGTCGAGGTCGATTCCGTTGACCGCGTGGACCTCCTTCTTGTTCTTGCCCTGTCCGGTGTGGAAGGTCTGCACGAGTCCTCGTGCCTCGATCATCGGCTCTCCTGGGTCGGGTCGGTGTCGTGCTCAGGAAGGACTCCGAAGAGGAGCCGGAGTCATCGGTCGTTCACGACCATGTCACGGCGGTGAGCGGCTGCCACTGCTCCGGCGGGTCGGTGCGGTTCCAGAGCCGCAGGTGGAGCTCGACCGCACTGCCGGTGAGCTCCCAGTCGGGGTCGTCCGGCGGCTCGTCGCCCGTCGTCCGTCGGGTGGTCACCGCGGGGCGCGGCCCCATCGAAACGTCCCACCAGTCCGGCAGGTCGTCGGGACGAACGACGAGCAGCGCCTCGTCGTCGCAGCGCAGCCGCGACCGGGGCCTGGTCAGGAACCCGCAGAGCAGCTCGTCGATCCCGTCGCCGGCCAGCTCGGCGTCGACCCACACCTCGTCCGCCTCAGGCGCGCGGCCGAGCGAGGCCGCAAGCGCGTCGATGGCGTGCATGGTCGTCTCGTGGCACTGCCGTCGCGCCCAGAACCGCCGCGCCGGGGGTGCGTCGTTGAGGAAGACGAACGTGGTGAGGTCCTCCGGGGCGGCGATGATCTCCCGGGCCAGCTCGTCCGCCCCTTCCTCCAGCCAGGCCAGTGGGTCGGCGGAGGTCCGCCCGGCGTGCTCGAAGGCGGCGACCTCGTCGTCCATCGGGGTCTCCCGGCGCACCAGTGCGCGCGCCCACCGGTGCACCATCCCCTGGTGGGCGACGAGGTCGAGCACGTTCCAGTCCGGGCACGTGGGTACCGCGGCGTCGAGGCCGGCCCGTCCGGCGTAGGCCACGATCGCCGTTGCGGCTTCGCGGAACCCGTCGAGGTGACGGGAGAGCTCCAGGTGGGTCGGCACCGGTCGAGTCTGACTGCGGCCTCGGTCCACGAGCGAACGATTTCTGAATAGGTTGGATGAATGGTTGCGAACCTGCCCTTCGGCATCGACTTCGGTGGCACTGGGATCAAGGGCGCGCCCGTCGACCTCGACAAGGGCGAGTTCGCGGCCGAGCGCGAGCGGATCAGGACACCGTCGCCGTCCACGCCGCAGGCGGTCGCCAAGGTCTTCGTCGAGCTGTTGGGCAAGTTCCCCGACTCGGGGGGGCCGGTCGGCGTGACCGTGCCCGGGGTGGTTCGGCACGGCGTCGTGCGCTCGGCGGCGAACATCGACGAGGAGTGGATCGGCACCGACGCCGACAAGCTGTTCACCGACGCGACCGGCCGCGACGTACACGTCGTCAACGACGCGGACGCCGCCGGCCTGGCCGAGGTGCGCTACGGCGCCGCCAAGGGCCACGCCGGCCTGGTGATCGTCACGACGCTCGGCACCGGCATCGGCTCCGCACTCGTCTACAACGGCGTGCTGGTCCCCAACTCCGAGCTCGGCCACCTCGAGATCGACGGCCACGACGCGGAGTCCCGCGCCGCCAACAGCGCCCGGGAGCGCGAGGAGCTCTCGATGAAGGACTGGGCCAAGCGGCTCACGACCTACTACCGGACCCTCGAGATGCTCTTCTCCCCCGACCTCTTCGTGGTCGGCGGCGGGATCAGCAAGGAGTCCGAGGAGTTCCTGCCGCTGGTCGACATCGAGACCGAGATCGTCCCGGCCACGTTGCGCAACCAGGCCGGCGTCGTCGGCGCGGCGCTCTACGCAACCGAGGAAGGCGAGTAGTGCGACGTTCTCCTACGCGACGTTCTCCTACGCGACGTTCTCTTGCCGAACAGTTCCGCATGAGACCATCTCGCGGCCGACGAACCGGCGGGAGCGGCCACGTGGCCGGACGCCGCGGCACACCACCAGCCTCGCCGAGGCGGCCGGACCGGTAGGCAACAATGGAGTGCACGGGGCTCCCTCGGGGGATGTTCCTGCTCTTGGGGGAGCTTCAGGGGGTGCTGGGGGGAGATGGCCGAGGTGGACGCGCGCCCGCGGGTGCGGGACGCGCTCGTCCTGGCCGTGCTGGCCGCGGTGATCATCGGCGGCCTGGTCCACTACGGGCGCCACCTGGGCGAGGACGAGCCACGAGCAGGTGGCCACCCAAGCATGGCGACGCCGTCACCGACCGGTGGGGACACCGCCGAGCTCGACAGCGCGCCGCCGACCGACCCCGGAGCGCCGGCGAGCACCACCGGCGGCACCTGCTGGGACGGCCGCGAGGCCTCCTCCCTCCGGCTGTGCGGCCTGCCCGCGGGTGCCCGCGGGCTTGCGTGGGTGTTCCCCTCCTTCGCGCGTGACCGCGAGCAGTGCCACAAGGCGCGTCCGAACGCCGACAGCTATCCCGTCATCGAGTCCTACGAGTGCTTCCAACGCGCGCTCGGCCAGCCGGTGACGGTGACCTACGACCAGGTGAAGGACCCCGGTCAGGTCGAGCGGTGGCTGCTGGCCCGGCTCGGCCCCAACCACCGCACGGAGCTCCCCGGCGCCCACGGAGGGCGCTGCATCTTCAAGGACGGCGCCAGCCGGCCGGCGCGGATCACCGGCATGTACGAGCGGTTCCCCTACGTCGTCTCGGTCTACGCCGACAGCGCGCAGGCAGCCGTCCGGGCCTGGGAGCGGATCGTCAAGCAGCGGCCCACGACGACGGTCCGCGGGATCCGGGCCTGAAGCGACGACGGCGGCTGAGGTGCGAGGCGCCCCAGCGCCGAGCCTCGAAGCCAGGTGACCCGAGGCTGGGACCCACCCCGGGTGCCTTCCATGCGGAGGCTTCGAGGCTCGGCCGTGACCGGCCTCGCACCTCAGCCACCCTGGCCAGTGGGTGGCTTCGCTGCGGGGGTCTCGACAGGCTCGACCGGCGGGGGCCAGTGGGTGGCTTCGCTGCGGAGGTCTCGACAGGCCCGACCGGCGGGGGGCCACTCCCGACCCGCCCACCGCTCATCGAGCCTGTCGAAATGTCCGCAGCCGGCGCTGGAAACTCGCCCCGGTGCGATCGCTGCGGGGGTCTCGACAGGCTCGACCGGCGGGGGCCCGGCAGGTGCCCGGGCTGCGGAGGTCTCGACAGGCTCGACCGGCGGGGGGCCGGTGGGGGGCTTCGCTGCGGAGGTCTCGACAGGCTCGACCGACGGGCCAGCACAGGCGACTAGCGCGCCCCGCGGATCGCCTCGGCCACGGCCTTCGGCACCTCGGTGTTGAAGACCGTCGGGATGATGAAGTTCGGGTTCAGCTCCTCGTCGCGCACGACGTGCGCGATCGCCTCGGCGGCGCGGAGCAG
>NZ_DASUFR010000120.1:0-54943 GCF_036274455.1 Nocardioides sp.
CGTATCCGGCGGGCCGGGACCTCTCTAGGTTCGCAAGGGACCCTTGGGTGGTGCTCGAGGCCGCCCCCTTTCGCTGGGAGCTCAGCAATGAACCAGAAGTCCCTCGTCCGACGTCTCGTCGGCATCGCCGGTGCGGGTGCCCTCGCCCTCACCCCGCTGGCGCTGGTCGCGGCGCCGGCCACGGCCGCGCCGTTCGCCGGCCAGCTCCAGAAGCAGACCACGTTCTCTGCCACGGGCACCGGCTGCTCCGTCAGCCCCGGCACCACCTCGCCGACCACCAACTTCGTGGCGGGTGCGCCGGTGTCGTTGGCGCAGTCGGAGTCCACCAACGGGGTCGGTCCCACCGGGCCGGACACCGCTCAGCTGTCCGCCGCCCTCGGCGGGTCGTTCGTGGCACACGAGTCCGGTGGTGCGCTCACCGACTTCAGCGCCGACGCGACCGCGGCGACGTCTGTCAACCGGGCCCTGGGCGCCGCCAGCGCCTGCACGTGGAACAGCACGGCGATCGCCCTGGTGACAGGTACGCTCACGTCGAACGGCGGGCTGTGGGACGTGAACGTGAAGCTGTTCGGCAGCGGTACCGGCGTCGTCCAGCTGATATTCATCAAGACCGGCAACCCCCTCGCGTCCCAGAACGTGGTCGCTCACATCGGTGGTGCCGCGCGCACGCACACGCTGGTCTCTCTCGCTCCCGGCGACTACACACTTCAGGTGGTCGTGGAGGCGGTCTCCAGCGGCACGAACACCGCGAACCAGCCAACCCCGACGTCCAACGCGCACGCCATCGTCAACGGCGTGTTCAGGGGGTTCGGGGTCGCCGACGGCCCGGCCACGGGCGACGGAACCAAGTACCTCGACCTGGCCAACGGGCTGACCTGTGCGTCGCACTCGCTGAAGGCCGACTTCAAGAAGAAGGCAGGCAAGAAGGCGAAGAAGGGCAAGAAGCCGGTGATCACGAAGGCGGTGTTCTTCGTCAACGACGCCAAGGTCAAGACGGTGAAGAAGCCGAACAAGAACACCACGGTGACGCTCTCCGGGCTGCCGGACACCGACACGCTCGATGTGAGCGCCCAGCTCACGCTCTCCGGCAAGGGCAAGGGCAAGGTCACGGTCGAGCGCAGCTACCTGCCGTGCTCGTGAGCTGACGCCGATCCCGGGCCCGGAGCGGGTTGCCGCGCAACCCCTCCGGCCCGGGCTCGGCGGGCCAGACTGTGGGTGTGACTCTCGCCCTCAGCTCGTTCCCGCCGCAGGAGTACGCCGCGTGGCGTGCCGGGTTCCTGGCCCGGCGCGCCGCCGGTCCGCGGATGCGTGGACTCGACCCCGGCCTGGCGAAGGCTCGCGCCGAGCGGAACAACGGGACGCTGCTGCCCGCGGCCGGGCCGGCACCGAACGCCGAGGTGCTGGAGGTGATGGACGGCGCCGGGCGACGGGGGACGATCGTGCTCTTCTGGCCGGCCTCGACCGCCGCGCAGGTCGGGGACCTGGCCATCGACCCGGCCGACGCCGCCGAGGTGCGCGAGCTGGTCACCGCGCGGGTCCGGGTCGCCGGCGCGGAGTCGCTGTCGCTCAACGTGGTCGCAGTGGAGCCTGCGACGTCGGCGTTCGTGGCCGGCCAGGCCTACGACGTCATCGCGACGCAGATGCAGCTCGACCTGGGTCACGTGCAGACCGACGACCGTGCCGATGACCGGGCCGATGACCGGGCCGCGAGGGTCGTGGTCCGGCCGATGACGGCCGCCGAGGTGGCGGCGTACTTCGCCACGGCCGTCGAGGTCTTCGCCGAGGAGACGATGGCTGCGGACCCGCTGCTCGGCCGCGAGGACGCCGTCGAAGGCGCCGAGCGCCTTCACGAGCAGCTCCTCCCGCAGGGCGCCGGGACCCCCGGTCACGACTTCCTGGTTGCCGAGGACGCCGGCGACCGCCGGCGCGTGGGCCATCTCTGGCTCTTCCACGAGGGCCGTGCTGGATTCGTCTACGACGTCGAGGTCGACACTGCCGAGCGCGGCCGCGGCTACGGGCGAGCACTCATGGAGCTCGCCGCCGGCCGTTGCCGGGGGCTTGGCCTCGAGGTGCTCGGCCTCAACGTCTTCGGCCACAACACGGTGGCCCGCGGGCTCTACGACGCCCTCGGCTACGTCGCGGTCGACGAGGCCGTGCGGCTGCGGCTCAGCCGCCCGTGACTCAGCGGCCCGTGAATCAGCGGCCCGTGAATCAGCCGCCCGTGACGGGGCGGTTCTCGTAGTAGGTCGACAGCACGATGGTGGTGCGGGTCGAGACGTTCGCGGCCGCGCGGATCCGGGCCAGCAGGTCCTCGAGGTCGCTGGGGCGGGCCATCCTGACCTTGAGGATGTAGGACTCGTCGCCGGCCACCGACCAGCACGACTCGATCTCCGGGACCGCCTCGAGCCGGGCCGGCGAGTCGTCGGGCTGGGACGGGTCGATCGGCCGGATCGAGATGAACGCCGTCAGCGGCAGCCCGATCTCGTCGTGGTTGACCGTGGCGCCATAGCCGAGGATCAGCCCGCGCTGCTCGAGGCGCTTGACCCGCTGGTGCACCGCCGAGGTGGACAGCCCGGTGGCCTTCCCGAGGTCGGTGTAGGACATCCGGCCGTCCTCCGCGAGCAGCTGGAGGATCTGTCGGTCGGTGGCCTCGACGCTGGACGACGTCACGGCGGCAGCGTAGTCGGACGCTCTGACAGGATGCAGCCGTGAATCGCGCCGCAACTGGCAACCGACCCAGGCTGATGCTCCTCGACTCCGCCTCGATGTACTTCCGGGCCTTCTTCGGGGTCCCCGAGATCACCGCCGAGGACGGGACGCCGGTCAACGCGGTCCGTGGCTTCATGGACTTCATCTCGCGGCTGGTCGATCAGTACGACCCCGACGAGCTTGTCTGCTGCTGGGACAACGACTGGCGGCCGCACTGGCGGGTCGAGCTGCTGCCGACCTACAAGGCACATCGGGTGGTGGCCGAGCGTGCCTCCGCCCCGGACATCGAGGAGGTGCCGGACCCGCTCGAGGTGCAGGTGCCGATCATCCTCGAGGTGCTCGACGCCTTCGGGATCACCGTGCGCGGTGCGGACGGCTACGAGGCCGACGACGTCATCGGCACCCTCTCGACGGGCGCGGGCGGCCCGGTGGACGTGGTGACCGGGGACCGGGACCTGTTCCAGGTGGTCGACGACGACGCCGGCGTACGTGTCCTCTACATCGCCCGGGGCGTCGGCAACCACGAGCGCGTCGACGACGCGTGGGTGCGCGCGAAGTACGGCGTCGCCGCGTCGCAGTACGCCGACTTCGCCACGCTCCGCGGCGACGCCTCCGACGGCCTGCCGGGCGTCGCAGGGATCGGTGAGAAGACGGCCGCCACGCTGCTGGGCAGGTTCGGCGACATGGTCGGGATCGTCGCGGCAGCCGAGGACCCCACCTCTGACCTGGGGCCGGGTCCGCGCGGCAAGATCAAGGCGGCCGCGGACTACCTGCTCGTGGCACCCAAGGTCGTCGCGGTGGCCCGGGACCTCGACCTGGACCGGACCGGGATGGAACGACCCGTCACGCCGCGCGACCCGGAGAAGGTCAAGGGTCTTGCCGACCGCTACAACCTCGAGGGGCCGGCAACGCGGCTGGTCGAGGCGCTGATGCGCTGAGTCCGCTGGGTGGGTGCCAGCGCGGGCTGCGGGGATCTCGACGGGCTCGATCACTGCGGGCTGCGGGGACTCTCGACGGGCTCGATCAGCGAGGGGTGCGTAGCGTGGCGGACATGTCCCGGATCGCCGTTGTCGGGGGCCACGGCCAGGTGGCCCGTCATCTCCTCGTCGCGCTGCGCGGGTCGGGTCATGACCCGGTGGCGCTCGTGCGGCGCGAGGCGTACCGTGCCGAGCTCGAGTCCCGCGGCGCCGAGGTCCGGCTGCTGGACATCGAGAGCTCGGGCGCAGCGGCGTTCGCGGCGGCGTTCGAGGGCTGCGACGCGGTGGTCTTCGCCGCCGGTGGAGGCCCGGACGGCAACAAGGAGCGCAAGCGCACCGTCGACCTCGAGGGCTCCCTGAAGTCGATCGAGGGTGCCCGACAGGCCCGGATCGACAGGTTCGTCCAGGTCTCGGCGATCGGCGTCGACGACCCTGCGCGAGCAGACGGGAACGACGTCTGGCGGGCCTACGTCGAGGCCAAGCGCGACGCCGACGCCGCGCTGCGCGCGAGCGACCTGGCCTGGACGATCATCCGGCCGGGCCGGCTCACCGACGACGCGCCCACGGGGCTGGTCTCCCTCGGACCGGACGTGGGGCGTGGCGACGTGACCCGGGTCGACGTGGCGACGGTGCTGGCCGCGGTGCTGGACGAGCCCGGCACGGTCGGGAGGCAGTGGAACCTGGTCAACGGCGACGTGCCAGTGGCGGAGGCGGTGCGTCAGTCGTCGTCGCCGAGGCCGGAGTAGGCGACCACGCCGCGACGGATGGCGGTGACCACGTCGCGCGCGGTCTCGCGCAGGGGCCCCTCGCCGGCCGCGTCGGCCACCTGGCCGGCCAGGTCGAGCAGCTGCTTCATCCAGCGCACGAAGTCACCGGCCGCCAGCTCGACGACGCCCAGTACGTCGTCGAGCTCATCGCCCTCGACCCAGCGGTACGCCGCCCAGGCGAAGCCCGCGTCCGGCTGGCGGAGGAAGTCGAGGTGGTGGTCGCGCTCCAGCGCGTCCAGCTGCGCCCAGAGCCGGACCATCTGCTTGATGACGTCGCGCAACCGCTCGCCGGGCACCCGCGGCGGTGAGGCGTCGTCGGGCCGCCGGGCCTCGAAGACCAGTACGGAGAGCGCTGCAGCCAGCTCGGCGCTCGAGAGGTCGTCCCAGAGCCCGACCCGGATCGACTCCGCGGCCACCAGGTCCAGCTCGGAGTAGAGCCGCATCAGCCGCCGGCCCTGGCCGGTGACGCGCACCCGGCCGTCCTCCTCCACGAGGTAGCCCAGCGCGGTGAGGACGTCGCAGACCCGGTCGAACTGGCGGGCCACCGTGTTGGTGCGGTTCTCGACCCGGCGGCGCAGCGTCGCGGCGTCGTGCTCGAGCTTGAACCAGCGCTGGGCCCAGCGGTCGTGGTCCTCGCGGTCGGGGCAGGCGTGGCACGGGTGCTCGCGCAGCTGGGCCCGGATCGCGGCGATCTCGCCGTCGGCCGCGGACTCGACGCCTCGCTTCGGTCCGGTGCCCGACTGCCCGCCCGACTGCCCGCCCGACCGCCCGCCCGACCGCTTGCCCGACTGCTTGCCCGACTGCTTGCCCGGCGGGGGCGGCGCCAGGCCGTGGGTCCGCGAGCGCAGTGCCGAGGCGAGGGCGCGGCGCATCTGCGGGTTGCGGCCGTTGAACGACTTGGGCACCTTCACCTGGGCCAGCGAGGTCACCGGCACCGGGAAGTCGACCAGGGCGAGCCGGCGCGCCTGCCGGTCGGCGGTGACGACGTACGGGCGCGGGTGCTCGGCGTCCCATCCGGGGTCGACCACGACGGCGTACCCGGCGAACTTGCCGGTCGGCACCTCGATCACGTCGCCTTTCCGGAGCAGCCGGAGCGCCTCGATGACCTCCTCGCGCCGGTCCGCCTTCCGGGCCCGGCTGGCGCCCTTCTCGAGCTCTGAGATGCGCCGCCGCAGCCGCGCGTACTCCATGAAGTCGCCGAGCTCGCAGCTGGCCGCCTCGGCGTATCCGTCGAGTGCCTCCTCCGACCTGCGCAGCTGCCGAGCCAGCCCGACGACCGCCTTGTCGGCCTGGAACTGTGCGAAGGACTGCTCGAGCAGCTCCCGCGCGGTCTCGCGGCCGTACTGGTCAACGAGGTTGACCGCCATGTTGTACGACGGCCGGAACGAAGAGCGCAGCGGGTAGGTCCTGGTGCTCGCCAGGCCCGCGACCTCGCGCGGGTTCATGCCCGGCTGCCACAGCACGACCGCATGGCCCTCGACGTCGAGGCCGCGGCGGCCGGCACGCCCGGTCAGCTGGGTGTACTCCCCCGGCGTGATGTCGGCGTGGGTCTCGCCGTTCCACTTCGTGAGCTTCTCGATGACCACGGTGCGGGCCGGCATGTTGATGCCCAGCGCGAGGGTCTCGGTCGCGAAGACGACCTTGCACAGGCCTCGGACGAACAGCTCCTCGACCACGTGCTTGAACGCCGGCAGCATCCCGGCGTGGTGAGCGGCGATGCCCCGCGTCAGCCCGTCCAGGAAGTCGTTGTAGCCGAGGACGTGGAGGTCCTCCTCGGGCAGGTCCCGGCACGCGGCCTCGACGTACTCGAAGATCGTGTCCCGCTCCTCGGGGCTGGTCAGCCGGACCCCGGCGTTGAGGCACTGCTGCACCGCCGCGTCGCAGCCGACCCGGCTGAAGATGAACACGATGGCGGGCAGCAGCCCCTCGCGGTCGAGCCGCTCGACCACGTCGACCCGACTGGGGATCCACACCCGGCGCCCGTTGCCGACGCTCCTCGGGTTCTTGGAGCTCCCAGGCCGCCCCTTGCGGGGTGAGCGCCGGTCGCGCATCAGCCGGGTGCTGGCCCAGTCGTCGCGCGCGACCTTCATCAGCTCGCCGTTGACCGGCGCGCCCTCGTTGACGAAGCCGGAGGCGGCGTCGACGTCCGAGGACGCGAACAGGTCGAGCAGCCGCTTGCCCACCATCACGTGCTGGTAGAGCGGCACCGGGCGGCGCTCCTCGACGATCGTGGTCGTCTCGCCGCGAACCGTCTCCAGCCACTCGCCGAACTCCTCGGCGTTGCTCACCGTCGCGCTGAGGCTGACCACCGTCACCGACTCGGGCAGGTGGATCATCACCTCCTCCCACACCGCTCCTCGTGAGCGGTCGGCGAGGTAGTGGACCTCGTCCATCACCACGAAGCCGAGCCCGAGGAGCGTCCGGCTACCGGCGTAGAGCATGTTGCGGAGCACCTCGGTGGTCATCACGACGACCGGCGCCTCGCCGTTGACCACGTTGTCGCCGGTGAGCAGCCCGACCTCATCGGGCCCGTATCGGTCGACGAGGTCGTGGTACTTCTGGTTGCTCAGCGCCTTGATCGGCGTGGTGTAGAAGCACTTGCGGCCGGTGGTCAGCGCGAGATGGATCGCGAACTCCCCGACCACCGTCTTGCCGGAGCCCGTGGGGGCAGCCACGAGCACACCGCGCCCGTCCTCGATCTCGCGGCAGGCGCGCAGCTGGAAGTCGTCGAGCGGGAAGTCGTAGAGGGCGCTGAAGTCGCGGACCACCGGATGGCCCTTGTCCTTCATGTGCGCCGCGTACCGCTCCGACGGAGACAGCTCGTCGGTGCTCACCTCCCCAACACTAGGTGGTGGACGCTAGGGCGGTGCCCACTGGTCGTCGGCCCCAGGTGCAGACGTGTGGACCGTCAACGCCCCCGGTGCGCACTCCACGGTCAGCGGGAGCTCACCGAACCGCTCGCCGTCGGCGTACGTCGTGATCCCCGGGCTTGCCACGGTCACACTGCGGACTCGGTGGTGCTCGTACTGCGGGTGGGTGACGTGGGTGCCGTTGAACAGCTTCGGGTAGGTGCGGACCAGGGAGCCGCGGCTCATCGGCTTGATCACGACCACGTCGAGCATGCCGTCGTCGAGCAGGGCGCCCTCGGTGATCCGCAGCCCGCCCCCGAAGCTCGGCCCGTTGCCGACCGCGACCAGCATGGCGTCGAGGACCAGCTGCTCGCCGTCGAGGTCGAGGGTGTAGTGCAGCGGCCGGAACACCCGCAGCTCCGCCAGGGTCGCGATGTTGTAGCGCATCTGCCCCCTCGGCCAGGTCATCCGGTTGGCCCGCTCGTTGACCAGTGCGTCGAAACCGGCGGCGAGGACCGTCGCGAAGTACCTGTTGCCGCTGCGCGCTAGGTCGACCGCCCTGGTGGCACCGTTCAGCACCACGTCGGCAGCCGCGACCGGGTCCTTGCGCGGCAGGTCGAAGTAGCGCGCCACGTCGTTGCCGGTGCCGGCCGGGATGATCCCGAGTGCGGTCCCGGTCCCCGCCAGCGCCTGGACGCCGATGTGCACCATCCCGTCGCCGCCGACCACGACGAGCGTCTCGACGCCGTCGGCCACGGTGGCCCTCGCCAGGTCGAGCGCCTCGTCGGCATCGCGCCCGCTGAGGTCCCGCACCGTCCGGCCCGCGCCACGCAGCCGCTCGAGGGCAGCCGCACGGGCCTTCGCACCGCGACCCTTCCCCGCGGTCGGGTTGGTGAGCAGGGCGATGTCGTGGGCCACGCGCCGAAGACTAGGGCCCACGAGGCCGTTTGGGAGCAACCCTCCGATCGATCGGTCGGGTCGCAGGCCCGCCGATCAGTCGGTCGGGTGGCGGTCCCGCCGATCGATCGGTCGGGTGGTGGCCCGACCGATCAGTCGATGGGTCGGCTGCGACAGGCGTGCCATCTGGATGTGGCCTGTGGAAACCGGTGCGGGCCACGAATCGACGGGAATGATCCCGGCATGGACTCGCCGTTTCTTCGACCAGACAGTCCCGTCTACGCCGACGTGCTCACCGATGCCACAGTGCACGTGCTGGGTGCCAAGGGCATCGATCGGTTCAGCGTGCGCGGGATCGCCCGATGGATGCGAGTGGTCCCATCGACGGTGCTCGGGGAGTTCAGTCGAGCTCGAGTGCTCGAGCTCGTGTGCATCTGCTTCGAGACTCGCTGGCTCCAGTGGTCCGGCATGGAGTCTGTGTGGGGGCCGTCGCCCGCAGAGGTTCCGGTCCGACTGCCGGCCACCGAGGACGAGAAGCTTGGAGTTCGGGTCCACAACGCCCTCCTGCAGCTGGCCGAGGCGGAGAGGCTGCGGGGCAACGACGCCCCGAAGCGTCATCTCGATCGACTGCACCAGGAGGAACTCGCCCTGCTCAAGCTGCGCATGAGGTCCCAGTGCTGCTCAGCCGTGCCTCCGCACGAGGTGGTCAGGGCTGTTCTCGCCTTCACCTCCGGGCTGAGGCACGCCCTGTCGAATGACCTACCAGGTATGACGCAACCGGAAGCCGTGGCCGTTCTGGCTGACTACATCGCCGTCCGGAGTGCCCATGCCCCCGGATGCGAGGACGGTCAGCTGGCTAGTTGAGGGTCAACCGCACGGACCAACGCGCCGGATCGGCACCGACCGCGCGGGTCATGCGCTTGAACGCCTCCAGCACCTGGTCCGCCGCGAAGGACGTCCCTGGCACCGCCACCGTCGCCCGCCCCTCGTGGCTCAGCAGCAGCACCTGCCCGTGCCGCCAGCTCTGGTGGACCCGGGTGCGGGTCGCCTCGTCGACCACCGGCACGGGATAGGCGTGGTCGACAGCCAGCAGGTCGCACGGAAGCTCCTCCCCGGAGCCACCCGCGAGGCGCCCGGGGACCAGGTGGCCGCTCAGGCCGCGCTCCGCGGCCCAGACGACCTCACTCTCGCCGACCCAGTCCGGCAGGTCGAACGGGTCGAGCTCGGCCCACGCCATCACAGGGGCGACACCTCGTCGTCGGCCCACTGGTCGGTCGAGTCGCGACCCCGGCCTCGCGCGCGGTCGACCAGGCGGGCGATGACCTCGGCCAGGAGGAACAGCAGCAGCATCGGAATGGCGAGGAACAGCATCGAGAACGGGTCGGTCGACGGTGTGCCCACCGCGGCGAAGACGAACGTGCCGATGATGATCCAGGGCCGGTACCTGCCGAGCGCCCTGCCGGAGACGACGCCGGCGAGGTTGAGCATGATCACGAACAGCGGGATCTCGAACGCGATGCCGAAGATCAGCAGCATCCGGCTGATGAAGGAGAAGAACTGGGTGAACTCGACCAGGTTGGTGACGTCGGCGGGCGTGAACCCGATCAGGACCGTGATGGCCTTCGGCAGGACGTAGTAGCCGACCGCGACGCCGAGGAAGAACAGAGGCCCGGCGATGGCGGCGAAGATCCGCGTCCACTTGCGCTCGTTGGGGTGGAGGCCGGGGACGATGAACGCCCAGATCTGGTAGAGCCAGTACGGCGAGGAGCCGACCAGAGCGGCGAGGCCGCAGAGCTTGAGCTGGAAGGTGAGTCCGGCCGTGACCCCGTTGAGGACCGGCTCGCTCCTGGTGCCGCTGGGCAGGTTCTTCCGAGCCTCTTCGTAGGGGCGCAGGATCAGCTGGTAGAGGTCCTCGTAGAAGTACAGAGCCACGCCGAACGCGATCACCACGACCAGCGTGGAGCGCAGGATGCGGGCCCGCAGCTCGCGCATGTGGTCGGACAGCGCCATCCGCCCGTCCGGGCCCACAGGGTGCTGCGGACTCCCCTTGAGGAGCCCGGCGAGGCGCTTGATCAAGGGGACTGCTGCGTCAGGCGGTGTCGCCGCGGTTCAGTCGCTCGGCCTCGGCGTCCAGCTCGGCCTGTCGCTTGGCCAGGTCGCGCTGCTTCGACTCGAGCTCCAGCTGCGCCTGGGTCTTGGCGGGGTCGGGAGTCGCCTCCTCGTCGTCGTCCATCAGGCCCTTGGTCTCGGCCTTGAAGATCCGCAGGGCGCGGCCACTGCCGCGGGCCAGCTCGGGGAGCTTGGCGGCGCCGAAGAGCAGGATGAGGACGGCCAGGATGATCAGGAGCTCGGGAGTGCCGAGTCCTCCGATGGCAAGCGCGGTCATGAGGTCCTCACATTGTCGGTGCGGTGCCTTACTAGGCTACCCCGCTCCCCAGCTGCACGAGTTCAGGCGTACAGGCTGAGTGCCCGCTGCGCCGCCGCGGCGAACGTGGCTGCGTACGACGCCGGGGACAGCACCGTCGCGTGGGGTGCCAGCCGGAGCATCAACCTGGTCAGCCATCGCTCGTCGGCGACGAGCAGGACGACCTCGATTCGGTCCTGCCCCACCTCGCGGATTTCCTCGACGGGGTAGTACTCGGTGACCCAGCGCGCCTCGGGCTCGAGGAGCAGCGTGACCGGGGTCACGTCGGAGGACTGGCTGAAGATACCGTCGCCCAGGTCGCGCGGCCCCTCCTGGGGCTTCTCGACGGGGTCGTCGAGCACCTCCGCCTGGTCGATCCGGTCCAGCCGGAACAGCCGCGGCGCCTCGGCGCTGTGGCACCAGGCGTCCAGGTAGAGGTGGCCGTCGGAGGTGACGACGCCCCGGGGGTCGACCAGCCGGTCGGACTGCTCGTCCCGGCTCGGGACGTAGTAGCTGAGCCGCACGTGCCGGCCCTGGTCCGCGGCCCCCTGGAGCCGGCGGGCGAGGAGGGCCAGGTCGGTGTCGGCGTCCGCGCCCGGGTCGATCCGGGCAACGGCCGGCGCCGGCCCCTGACCCGATCCGGGGGCGCCCTGCGCGGCGGCCGTCTCGAGCTTGGCCAGGGCCCGGTCGACCACCTCGCGGGTGTCGTCCTTCGCGCCGTTGCGGAGCGCCCGAAGCGCCACGATCACGGCCGAGGCCTCGGTGGGGTTGAGCCGCAGCGGGCGGGACAGGTAGTCGGCGTTGGAGACGCGGATCACGGCGTCGGTGCGTACGCCGTCCGGGCCCTCGAGCGCGTCGATGTCGACGTCGATGAGGTCGTCCGGGTAGCCGCCGGGCAGCCCGCACATGAACAGCACCTTGAGGTCGCGGAAGAGCTGGTCCGGGTCGACGCCGAGGGCCGCAGCGGCCTCGTCGACGCGGACCTCTCCGTGGGCGTGCAGGTAGGGCACCAGGGTCAGCAGCCGGGCCACCTGGTCCTTGGCGCTGACAGGTTTCGGGCCGGCGGGCTTGGGGATCGCCGGCTTCGAGTTGTCTGGCGTGCTCATGCCGGCTCCTGGGCGGAGCGCACCCGGCCGTCTTCGCGTGCCACGGCCTCGCGCAGCCGGCCCACGACGCGCTCGCGGAGCAGCGTCGGTTCCTCGACGTAGACGTCGGCGCCGTAGCCGAGCACCTCGTCGGCCAGTCCGACCGAGCCGCGCTCGAGCACCAGACGGTCCCAGGAGGACTCGGTGTCCGGCCCGGGGACGCCCTCCTCCACCACGTCTGCCCCTCTCCGCAGGGTGTGTCCGGCGCCCTTGCGCACCAGCAGCACGACCCGCTCGGTCGAGGGCTCGGGAGCGAGCCGGCGCGCCACCTGGCTGACGTCGGTCCCCGGCGGGATCTCGTAGGAGCCCGGCTGTCCCCGCTTCGTGGCCTTGCCCTGCACGCGGGAGAGCCGGAAGATCCGCTCGGCCTGCCGGTCGGTGTCGAAGCCCACGACGTACCAGCGGCCCGAGTAGCGCGCCACGCCCCACGGCTGGAGGTGCCGGGTCCGGACCTCGGTGTCCCCGGACCGCACGTAGTCGAAGACGACCGGGACCCGCTCCTGCGTGGCCTCCCAGAAGACGTCGAACGACGGTTCGTCGGCGCTGAGCCGCGGCTCGACGATGTCCAGGGCGGTCAGGTCGACGTCGACGCCGAGCGCGGCGAGCTTGCGGACCGCCTCGGTCGTGGCCTCCGCGAGCCGGGCGTGCTGCCAGACCTTGGTGGCCAGGCCGATCACCGCTGCCTCGTCGGCGGTCAGGCTGATCTCCGGCAGCGCGAACTCGTCGGGGCGGATGCGGTAGCCGGGTTCGTCGTCGAAGAACGCGTCCATCTGCCCGACCTCGATGGGTACGCCGAGGCTGCGCAGCTCGTCCTTGTCACGCTCGAACATCTTCTCGAACGCGTCGGGCGTGGAGTCGGGGTAGAGGATCTCCCGGATCCGCTCCTTGGAGACGTAGTGCCGCTGGACGAGCAGCATGATCAGCAGGTTGAGGAGCCGCTCGCTCTTCCCCGCCGCCATGCCCCCGATCCTGCCATCCCCGATGCCGCAGCCACCGTGATGACCCACCGCCGATCGAGCGCGGTCGAGACCGCGGGCTGGGCACTCGCGCAGTCCCAGCACCGGGTCATCAGGCTTCGAGGCTCGGCGCTGGGGCGCCTCGCACCTCAGCCACCGTGATGGCCCACCGCCGATCGAGCCCGGTCGAGACCGCGGGCTGGGCACTCGCGCAGTCCCAGCACCGGGTCACCAGGCTTCGAGGCTCGGCGCTGGGGCGCCTCGCACCTCAGCCACCGTCCTGGCCCACCGCCGATCGAGCCCGTCGAGATCCCCGCAGGGGTCAGGCCGCGCCGAGGATGTCGATCACGAACACCAGGGTGGCGTTCTTCGGGATGCCGCTGTCCGGCTGGCCCTCGGCGCCGTACCCGAGCTCCGGCGGGATCTCGAGCACCACCCGCGAGCCGACCGGCATGCCGTCCAGCCCCTGGTCCCAGCCCTTGATGACCTGCCCGGTGCCGATACCGAAGGTGGTGGGCTGACCGGTGCCGGTGTCACCGAAGTTCTCGTCGAAGGGCTTGTCGCCGTCGAAGGCCTGGCCGAGGTAGCGGACCGCGATCGTCTGGCCCTTCTTGACCCTGGGGCCGGTGCCCTTGATGAGCTGGACCTTGCGTAGGTCGTCGGTCGGCTGCGGCGTGTCGGTGAAGTCGAAGCCGCTGGGCACGCCCTTCTTCATCTTCAGCCTGGGCATCCAGTCCGGAGCGGGGGTCGTCGAGCCCTCGGGCTGGTCCTTGACCTCGGAGACCAGGTCGACGATGACCAGGACCGTGTCCTTGTTGGCGATGCCGAGCTGGCTGTTGCCGGTCTCGCCGAACGCCTCCTCCGCGGAGGCCGTGATCGCCAGCCGGGAGCCGAGCTTGGCACCCTGGACGCCGGCGAGGAACGGCGGCAGCTGCTCGTCGACCGTGACCAGCTCGGCACTCTTCTGGTCGTAGGTGCTGAACGACTGCTGCTGGGAGTAGCCGTTCCCGACCCACACCTGAGCCAGCACGTTGTCGTTGCTCTTGATGGGAGCCCCGTCGCCCTCGCTCAGCGTCGTGGTCTCGACCTTCCCGGCGTCCATCCGGCCCTTCCACGTCACCTCGGGCGCGGTGCCCACGTCTCCGGAGATGGTCACCGCGTCGAGGCGGTCGTAGGACTTCCCCGTCTCCAGGGGGTCCGAGCTGCCGTTGTCGTCACCGCACGAGGTGAGGATCAGGGCGAAGCACGCGAGCAGCGCAGGGACCAGGGCCCGGTGACGAGGCCGACGCACGAGAAACACGGGACGGAACCATAACGGGAGACCCTGAGAGTTCTCACATTCCCTCCACGCCGATACGAGAACGTGACCGACCGCTCGTTACTCCCGGCCGGCGGCGCGGTCACATCCCGTCGATCAGCCGCTGCACCCGCTCGTCGTGGGCCCGGAACGGGTCCTTGCAGAGCACGGTGCGTTGCGCCTGGTCGTTGAGCTTGAGGTGCACCCAGTCGACGGTGAAGTCGCGCCGGCGCTCCTGCGCGCGCCGGATGAACTCACCACGCAGCCGCGCCCGGGTGTTCTGCGGCGGCACCGACTTGGCCTCGAAGATCTTCAGGTCGCTCGTCACCCGCGCCACCGCACCGCGGCGCTCCAGCAGGTAGTAGAGCCCCCGGCCCCGGTGGATGTCGTGGTAGGCAAGGTCGAGCTGGGCGATCCGCGGGTGGCCGAGCGGGAGGCCGTGGCGGGCGCGGTAGCGCTCGATGAGCTTCCACTTGATCACCCAGTCGATCTCCCGGTCGACCAGGCCGAGGTCGTCGGACTCGACCGCCTTGAGTCCCCGCTCCCAGAGGTCGAGCGACTGCTCGATCGTCGGGGTGCTGATGCCGCGACGGTCGACGAAGTCCCGCGCCTTGGCGAGGTACTCCTGCTGGATCTCGAGCGCCGACGCCTCGCGGCCGTTGGCCAGCCGCACCTTGCGCCGCCCGGTCACGTCGTGGCTGATCTCGCGGATGGCGCGGATGGGGTTCTCCATCGTGAGGTCGCGCATCACCACGCCCTCCTCGATCATCCGGAGAACGAGGTCGCACGAGGCAACCTTGAGCAGCGTCGTGGTCTCGCTCATGTTGGAGTCGCCCACGATGACGTGCAGCCGGCGGTACTTCTCGGCGTCCGCGTGCGGCTCGTCCCGGGTGTTGATGATCGGCCGCGACCGGGTGGTGGCGCTCGAGACGCCCTCCCAGATGTGCTCGGCGCGCTGCGAGACGCTGTAGGACGCCCCGCGGGGTGTCTGGGTGATCTTCCCCGCGCCCACGACGATCTGGCGGGTGACGAGGAACGGGATCAGTACGTCGGCCAAGCGGCTGAACTCCCCGGCCCGGCCCACCAGGTAGTTCTCATGGCAGCCGTAGGAGTTGCCGGCGGAGTCGGTGTTGTTCTTGAACAGGTAGATCTCGCCGGCGATGCCCTCGTCGTGCAGCCGCTGCTCGGCGTCGAGCAGCAGCCCTTCGAGCACCCGCTCCCCCGCCTTGTCGTGGGTGACGAGGTCGACGACGTCGTCACACTCGGGCGTGGCGTACTCCGGATGGCTGCCCACGTCGAGGTAGAGCCGGGCCCCGTTGCGCAGGAAGACGTTGCTGCTGCGCCCCCAGCTGACGACCTTGCGGAACAGGTAGCGAGCCACCTCGTCGGGGCTGAGCCGGCGCTGGCCCTTGAACGTGCACGTGACGCCGTACTCGTTCTCGATGCCGAAGATCCGCCGGTCCACGTGACAACCCTACGGCCGCGACGATGCGGCCGGACGGAACAACCGCTGATCGAGCCTGTCGAGATCCCGCAGCGCGGGCACCCGGTCAGCTCTGCTGGTCCCCACCATCGGCCGGCGGAGGCGGTGGCGGCGCCACCGGCGGCAGGTCCTCCCGGGTGGGATCCGCCAGTGGGGGTGCGTCGCCGCTCTCCTGGTCCGTCGGGTCCCTGGGGTCGTCCGGGTCCGCGTCGACGGCCGCCGTGCCGGGCGGGTGCTCCTCGGCGGGGTGCTCCGGCGCGGGCGCGCTGGCCGGCTCGCGGGTCCCGAGCAGCGACTCCAGCCGGTTCGGACCGATCCGGCTGAACTTGCGCGGCTGGGTCCGGGTCCGGTCGAGCACGGCGACCTCGAGGTTCTTGACCGGGATCACCCGGTTGTCGGCCTCGCCGCGCTCGTTGTTCTGGCGGCCGAGGGCGTTGACCGCGAGCGTCAGCGCCTCGGTGAGCGAGGACCCCTCCTTGTAGTGCTCGGACAGGTAGGTCGAGACGACGTCGGCGGCACCCCCGATCACGGCGTACTCCTGCTCGTCGGCCACCTGCCCGTCGTAGGTGAGCCGGTAGATCTGGTCGTCCTGCGCCGTGTCACCGATCTCGGCGACGAAGATCTCGACCTCGTAGGGCTTCTCGCCACCGCTGGAGAAGATCGTGCCGAGGGTCTGGGCATAGGCGTTGGCCAGCCCGCGGCCGGTCACGTCCCGGCGGTCGTAGGCGTAGCCGCGCATGTCGGCGAGGCGTACGCCGGCGATGCGCAGGTTCTCGAACTCGTTGTAGCGGCCGACTGCGGCGAACGCGATGCGGTCGTAGATCTCGGAGATCTTGTGCAGGGCCTGGGAGACGTTCTCCGACGCGAGCAGGATGCCCTCGGCGTAGTGGACCGCGACCATTGACCGGCCCCGCGAGATGCCCTTGCGGGCGAAGTCGGCCCGGTCCTTCATCAGCTGCTCGGGCGAGACGTAGAACGGCATGCTCACGATGCACTCCCCCCGCTCGACGGTCCCCCGCTCGAGAGGGGCGCGGATGGGCCGTCGGGTCGGTTCATCCGGCCCGCGATGACCCGGTCCGCGATGACGGCGACCTCGTCGTCGGGCAGCCGGCGGCCGCCGTCGGCGGTGATCATCTGGACCACGGGGAAGATCCGCCGGGTGAGGTCGGGGCCACCGGTGGCCGAGTCGTCGTCGGCGGCGTCGTAGAGCGCCTGGACGACGGCCTCCACGCATTCCTCGGCCGACAGGTCCTCCCGGTAGAGCTTCTTGAGCGCCCCGCGGGCGAACATCGAGCCCGACCCGACGGCGTGGAACGCGGTCTCCTCGTAGCGGCCGCCCGTGACGTCGTAGCTGAAGATTCGTCCCTGGCCGACCTCGAGGTCGAAGCCGGCGAACAGCGGGACGACGGCCAACCCCTGCATGGCCATCGCGAGGTTGCCGCGGATCAGGGCGGAGAGCCGGTTGGCCTTGCCGTCCAGCGACAGCGTCGTGCCCTCGATCTTCTCGTAGTGCTCGAGCTCGGTCTGGAACAGCCGGACCACCTCGACCCCGACCCCGGCCGTGCCGGCGATGCCGATGGCGGAGAACTCGTCGGAGGGGAAGACCTTCTCGATGTCGCGCTGGGCGATGACGTTGCCCATCGTGGCCCGACGGTCACCGGCCATCATCACGCCACCGGGGAACGTCGCGGCGACGATCGTGGTGCCGTGTGGCGCCAGGTCGCCGGCGTACCCCTGCGGCACGGAACGGCGTCCGGGAAGCAGGTCGGGTGCCTGCCCGGCGAGGAAGTCGGCGAAGGAAGGAACGCCCGGCTGCAGGAACGCGGCCGGGAGGCGGGGGTCTGTGGTCATTTCTCGAGGTCCCCGTCGATACGCGAGTGCATCGAGCGGATCGGTGGGGTGATCACTCCCCGCCCTTCTGGATGAACGACTTCACGAAGTCTTCGGCGTTGGTCTCGAGCACGTCGTCGATCTCGTCGAGGATGGCGTCCACGTCGTCGTCGAGCGCCTCCTTGCGCTCGGCGACGTCGCTCTCGGTGGCGGCCTCGGGGGTCTCCTCCACCTCCGAGGACTTGCGAGGCTGCTTCTGCTCCTGGGCCATACCGAAACCCTATCCACTCCTCGGTCGCCACAGGGTGCAACCACCCCGAGGCCCGACGCTGCGAGCGCGCTGGGTGCCTTCGCTGCGGGCATCTCGACAAGCTCGATGAGCGGTCCCGGACGTCGCGCCCGCTCAACCACCGCTGGTCGAGCCTGTCGAGACCCCCGCAGGGTGGGCACTACCCGGGTGGGCACCTCGCACATCAGCCACCCTCAGCGGGTGAGCGCGGCGACCAGGGCCTCGGCGGTGTCGGAGCGGTCCAGCAGCTCGCCCACATGGGCCTTGCTGCCCCGGAGCGGGTCGATGGTCGGGACACGCTGGAGCGACTCCCGGCCGGGCAGGTCGAAGATCACCGAGTCCCAGGACGCCGCGGCCACCGCGGAGGCGAACTTCTCCAGGCACCGGCCGCGGAAGTAGGCGCGGGTGTCCTCCGGCGGGTCGTGCATGGCCGCCTCGATCGAGGCGTCGTCGAGCAGCCGCTCGATCCGGCCGGCTCGCGCCAGGCGGTGGTAGAGCCCCTTCTCAGGCCGGATGTCGGAGTACTGGTAGTCGATCAGCTGCAGCTTGGCGTCGTCCCAGTCCAGGCCGTCGCGCTGGCGGTACTGCTCGAGCAGCTTCAGCTTCGCCACCCAGTCCAGCTCGCTCGCGCAGAGCATCGGGTCGCGCTCCAGCCGGTCGAGCACCGACTCCCAGCGGGCGAGCACGTCCAGCGTCTGCTCGTCCGCGTCGGCGCCCAGTCGGTCCTCGACGTACTTCTTGGCCAGGTCGAGGTACTCCAGCTGCAGCTGTACGCCGGTCAGGGTGCGGCCGTCGGTGAGGGTCAGCGTCTGCCGCAGCGTCGGGTCGTGCGAGACCGCGCGCAGCGCGGACACCGGCCCGTCGATGGTGAGGTCGCGTGAGATGAACCGCTCCTCGATCATCGACAGCACCAACGCGGTGGTGCCGACCTTGAGATAGGTCGAGACCTCGGCCAGGTTGGCGTCGCCGATGATCACGTGCAGCCTGCGGTACTTCTCCGGGTCGGCGTGCGGCTCGTCCCGCGTGTTGATGATCGGCCGCTTCAGCGTGGTCTCGAGGCCCACCTCGACCTCGAAGTAGTCGGCCCGCTGGCTGATCTGGTAGCCGTGCTCGCGGCCGTCCTGGCCGATGCCCACCCGTCCCGCACCGCACACGACCTGACGGCTGACGAAGAACGGCGTGAGGTGCCGCACGATGTCGGCGAACGGTGTGGCCCGCCGCATCAGGTAGTTCTCGTGCGCGCCGTAGGAGGCGCCCTTGTTGTCGGTGTTGTTCTTGTAGCAGACGATCGGGGACCCGCCTGGGAGGAGTCCCGCGCGGCGCGAGGCGTCGAGCATCACCTGCTCCCCCGCCTTGTCCCACCTGACGATGTCGCGAGGCGTGGTCACCTCGGGAGTGGAGTACTCCGGGTGCGCGTGGTCGACGTAGAGCCGGGCGCCGTTGGTCAGGATGACGTTGGCGAGGCCGAGGTCCTCGTCGGTGAGCTGGGTCGGGTCCGCGATCTGCCGGGACATGTCGAAGCCGCGAGCGTCGCGCAGCGGCGACTCCTCCTCGAAGTCCCAGCGCGCCCGGCGTGCCTTGACGGTCGCCGAGGCGTAGGCGTTGACGACCTGCGACGAGGCCACCATGGGGTTGGCCAGGGGCTGGCCGACCACCGAGATGCCGTACTCCACCTCGGTGCCCATGACTCGACGCACAGACATGCATCCAGCGTACGGGTGGTGTGTCCTATCTTCGATCGACATGGGCTGGTGGAGTGAGCGCGTCCTCCCGCGCTTGAACGAGAAGACCCTCGCCGCCCGGCCGGTCATGGAGCTGCGCCGCGAGGTCTGCACCGGGCTGTCCGGGCGAGTGCTGGAGCTGGGGTACGGCAGTGGGCTGAACGCCGACGCCTACCCGCCGGCGGTCACCGCGATCGACGCCGTGGAGCCCTCCGACGTGGCCTGGGGGCTCTCCGAGGCGCGCCGCGCCCGGATCCCAGTCCCGGTCCGGCGGGTCGGCCTGGACGGCCAGCGACTGGACGCTCGGGACGCGACGTACGACGCGGTGCTGTCGACGTTCACGCTCTGCACGATCCCCGACGTCCGGGCCGCCCTGGCAGAGGTGCACCGGGTGCTGCGGCCGGGCGGGGCGATGCACGTGCTCGAGCACGGCAGCTCGCCGGATGCCCGGGTCGCGACCTGGCAGCGCCGGATGGAGCCGCTGCAGAAGCGGATGGCCGGCGGCTGCCACCTGACGCGGGACGTGCCGGCGCTGCTCACCGAGGTGGGCCTCGTCGTGGAGCGCCTGGAGCAGGACTACCTCCCTGGCCCGGCGATCTCGAAGCCGTGGGCGTACTGCTACGTCGTGACCGCGAGGAAGCGGTGAGCGACGACGGCTCCGAGCGCGCCGTGGCGGCGGCGGAGGGCCTCGGCCTGGCCTTCGAGGTCACCCGGCACGGGCCGGTCCGCTCGCTGGAGGAGGCCGCGGCCGCCCGGGGCGTGGACCCGCACCAGGTGGTCAAGACGATGGTCGTGCGGGTGTCCGAGGGAGAGCACGTGTTCGTCCTCGTCCCCGGTGACCGCGAGATCGCCTGGCCCAAGCTCCGCGCCCTGCTGGGAGTGAACCGGCTCACGATGGCCTCCGTCGAGGAGGCGTACGACGTCACGGGCTACGTCCGCGGCACGATCACCCCGCTCGGCAGCCTCACCCCGCTCCGGGTGATTGCCGACAGCTCGTTGGCTGGGCAGATCAGCCTCGGTGGCGGTGCACCGGGCGTTGCGTTCATGGTCGACGCCGCCGCCGTGGTCGCCGCGCTGGGCGCGGCGACCGCGGACGTGACTGGCTGACGTGATCCGGCCTGACGTGATGCGGCCTGAGGTGATGCGGCCGGCTCGGCGCCTCAGCGGCCGAGCTGTCGGAGCAGCCGGTCGGCCTGGGTGCGACTGAGCGACGTCGGGGTCCCCGTGCCGGTCGCGAGGTTCGGCACCGGCGTCACGGCGAGCACGAAGCCGCGGCCGAACGTCGCGTCACCGCTGAGCAGGCACCCGTAGTCGATCGTCGTCGCCGTGGTGAAGGTGACCAGCGAGGCGTCCTGGACCAGCGTCGGTACCGACGTCTCGTCGATGGCATCCGCGAGGAAGATCAGCTCGGGCTTCAGCGGAGGGGTGAGAACCGCTGGGTCGAGGACGAGGCACGTGGCGCTGAACCCGGCGCCACCGGAGTCCTCCTGGAAGCTGGCGTGCATGCTCATCTGGTAGGTCCCAGGCTGCAGCGTGGTCTGGAAGATGTAGCTCCCGGGCCCGACGTGCGGTGCTCCGGCGAGGTACTGCGTGGTCCCGGGGACGATCTCGTTGGCGCTCTTGCCGTCGACCAGGTCCGCGTTCAGGTGAGCCACGAGGTCGGAGCTGTTCACCGCCAGGGCCGGTCCCTTCTTCGACTTCAGCGAGAGCGCGGGGCCCTTCTTGCTCGTGAGCTTGGTGACCTTGCCGGCCTTGTTGCTCTTGCCGAGCAGCAGGGGCTTGGCCTGCTGTGCGGCCTGGGCGCCGAGATCGACCCCGGCGACGAGCAGTGCAGCGGCCCCGATCACGGCGAGGCCGGTCCGGGCACGGTGGAGCAGACGGTGCGACGACATGGTGAGGACCTTCCGACGACGAACGGACGGTTACCCATCCAAGGCCCGCTGAGCCGAAGCCTCCATGGCACCTTCGGGCCATGTCGGAGCCCACGACCGCCTGGATCGAGTCCTTCGGTGCTAGCACCGGTGGTCGGCGCTGCCGCGCAGGCCGCGCCGCGACCGGCCGCTGGACCACCAGGCCAGGCCGAAGAGCCCGCAGACCACCAGCAGGACGGCGCTCACGCCCGACCAGAAGAGCATCAGCGCCTCACACGCCGCCCGGGGTGGTCGGCGGGTTGCCACCGGACGGGCGGTACTGGTTCATGATCCGGGCGTCGACCTCGGCGCGCCGCGCCGCGGTGCGGGCATCGCGCTCGACCGCGCGGGCCCGTCCGGACCACCACCACGCCAGGGCGATGCCGACGACGACGACGGCCACGACTGCAATCAGGACACCCATGCCAGCCTCCCATACGGTCGAGTGCTAGCAGTATGACCGAACCACGTGCAGGAGGCGGGCAGGTTCGCGAACTGCCGCTCAGAGGTATTGGCCGGTGCTTGGGACGGTGTCGATAGAACGACCCGGCTCGGTGCCCTGCTTGCCGGTGATGAGCGTCCGGATGAACACGATCCGCTCGCCCTTCTTGCCCGAGATGCGGGCCCAGTCGTCGGGGTTGGTCGTGTTGGGGAGGTCCTCGTTCTCCTTGAACTCGTCGACGCACGCCTGCAGGAGGTGCGAGACCCGGAGCCCGTGCTGCTGGTGGAGCAGGAAGTCCTTGATCGCCATCTTCTTGGCGCGGTCGACGATGTTCTGGATCATCGCGCCGGAGTTGAAGTCCTTGAAGTAGAGAACTTCCTTGTCGCCGTTGGCGTAGGTCACCTCGAGGAAGCGGTTCTCCTCGGTCTCGGTGTACATCCGCTCGACGGTGGCCCGGATCATCCCGGCCACGCATGCCTCCCGATCGCCGCCGAACTCGGCGAGGTCGTCGGCGTGCAGCGGCAGGTCCGCGGTGAGGTACTTGGAGTAGATGTCGCGCGCGGACTCGGCGTCCGGACGCTCGATCTTGATCTTCACGTCCAGCCGGCCCGGGCGCAGGATCGCCGGGTCGATCATGTCCTCGCGGTTGGAGGCGCCGATCACCAGGACGTTCTCGAGCGCCTCGACCCCGTCGATCTCGCTCAGCAGCTGGGGGACGATGGTGTTCTCGACGTCGGAGGAGACCCCGGAGCCGCGGGTGCGGAACAGCGAGTCCATCTCGTCGAAGAACACGATCACCGGGGTGCCGGCGCTGGCCTTCTCACGAGCCCGCTGGAACACGAGCCGGATGTGCCGCTCGGTCTCGCCGACGTACTTGTTCAGGAGCTCGGGGCCCTTGATGTTGAGGAAGTAGGACTTCCCCTCCTGGCCGGTCTTGGCGGCCACCTGCTTGGCCAGCGAGTTGGCCACCGCCTTGGCGATCAGCGTCTTGCCGCAGCCGGGCGGGCCGTAGAGCAGCACGCCCTTGGGCGGCCGGAGCTGGTGCTCCTTGAACAGCTCGGGATGCAGGTAGGGAAGCTCGACCGCGTCCTGGATCGCCTCGATCTGGCCGGCCAGCCCGCCGATCGACTCATAGGCGATGTCGGGGACCTCTTCGAGGACGAGCTCCTCGACCTCCGACTTGGGGACCTTCTCGTAGACGTAGCCGGCCCGCGCGTCGAGCAGCAGGGAGTCGCCGGCCCGGATCGTGTCCTTGCGCAGGGGCTCGGCGAGCCGGACCACCCGCTCCTCGTCGGCGCTGGCGATGACCAGGGCGCGGTCGCCGTCGGCGAGCAGCTCCTTGAACATCACGACCTCGCCGACCTCTTCGTAGTCGAAGGCGGCGACGACGTTGAGCGCCTCGTTGAGCATGACCTCCTGCCCGGGGCGCAGGTCGTCGAGGCTCACGCTCGGGCTGGCGTTGACCCGCAGCTTGCGGCCGCCGGTGAAGACGTCGAGCGAGTCGTCGTCGTTGCGGCCGAGGAAGGTGCCGAAGCCCGCCGGCGGCTGGGCCAGCCGGTCGACCTCCTCCTTGAGCTTGGTGATCTGGTCGCGCGCCTCGCGCAGGGTCTGCGCAAGCCGCTCGTTCTGGGAGGTCACCGCGGCCAGCGAGCGCTGCGCGTCGGTGAGCCGGAGCTCGAGCCCGCGGGAGCCGGTCGGCGCGTCGTGGAGCCGCCTGCGCAGGTCTGCCACCTCGGCCTCGAGGAAGCGCACCTGGCTCATGAGCTCCTCGGGGCTCCTGTCCCCAGCGCTGTCGGATGTCATGGCCGTCACCTCCTGTGCAAATGACCCTACTCGCGAACGACGGTCGTCCAAGCGGTTATCCGTCCGGTGTTGGTCACGAATTCAGCACCAGTCCGGTTGCATGAAGGTTGCGCTCCTGTCACATGGTGAGACCTGGGCCCACAGGTACCCATGCGTTGCTGATGGCACGTCACCCCCGGCGGCCCGCGGTGCGGGCGAGGTACGCGCGGGCGGCGCGGCCCAGCAGCCGGCTGCCGGCAGAGCGCCGCAGCGCGGCCTTCTGCGCGCCGAACACCGCGGCCCGAAGGGAGCTCCCGACCACCTCCCGGGGGCTCGGCAGCCGCCCCTCGCGCGCCAGGAACGCGCGCCGGTAGCGCCGGAACAGGCGGCCGTGTGCCACCGCCAGCCCGGCGAGCGCGGCCTCCGCGGCCTCCAGGAGCTCGGGCCCGGTCACGTCGTCGAGGGGGCGGTCTGCGGCGACCCTCGCGTCCGGGACCAGGTCCGAGAGGTCACCCACCACCCGGACGCCGCGACGGCGCATCTCGCCGACGAGCCCCTCGGCGTACTCGACGGCCCAGGGCAGGTGCTCCTTCGGCAGCCGCAACGGCCGCTGACGGGCCGCGGCCAGCCGGGGGCGAAGCCCCTGTTCGACGACGAACCGGTGCTGGTCCTGGTTGAGCAGCGGCCGAACCACGGCGTTGAGGCACCGGACCACCTCGGTCTCCGCCGCGCCGAGTGAGACGTTGAGCTGCGGGGTCTCTGCGTCGTCCCAGAGCCCCTGAGGCAGCCCGGTCGCGGCCGCGAAGCGGTCGAGCAGGCAGCGTCCGTCGGCACCCGGTGGCGGCACCGTCACGACCTGGATCCGCTCCGGCGGGACGGCCCTGCCCCAGGCGTCGAGCACCCGCAGGAGGTCGTGGCGCAGCCAGAACGCGGTCGCGTCCGGCACCACCGCGCTCCCGGGGTCGCGCACCGCGGCGATGAACTCGTGCCACGGAGTCGTGCTGCCCGCCATGACGTTCTGCTGCCAGGCGGAAACCACTGTGCGTGCCATGTCCCGCACGCCGATCACGACGTGCACCCGGTCCTGACCCAGGGCCCGGACCACTCGGCGCACGTGGCGCGCCCGCGCCAGCCCGAGCTCCTCGGCCGAGATCACCACTCGTGGCCCGCCGAAGGCGCGGACCTCGTCGACCAGCCGCTGGAACGAGCCTGGAACGACGACGGCGTCGTCGCCGCGGACCCGCTGCCCGAGGAGGTCGTAGGCCGCGGTGCGCTGAGCTCGGTGGCATCCGCCGGGGTAGAGCACGCCGGCGCCGGCCAGCGCGTCGGCGCGGGCGGTCAGCGCCCCTTGGATCGTCGACGTGCCGGTCTTCGGCAGACCGACGTGCAGGTGGATCTCCGCCATGCCGGCCAGCGTCGGGCCGGCCCCGACCCAGGGGCACGGGTCTGCGGTCCCGGGCGGAGCGGGATGCTCAGTCCTCGCTTCGGTCCTGGCCTCAGTCCTCGGCCGCCTCGCTCGGCACGCCCGGCGGTCGCGGGCCGGTGTAGTCGGGGCCGTAGGCACCCGGGGCGGGGCGGCGCTTCTTGAGGGGGGCCCGCTGCCCCGGCGCCATCCGCCGGGCGGTCACCAGGAACGCGGTGTGGCCGATCATCGAGTGCCCCGGGCGGACGGCCAGCCCCTCGACGTGCCAGTCGCGGACCAGCGACTCCCACGCGGCGGGCTCGGTGAAACCGCCGTGTGCCCGCACGGTCTCGACGAACCGGGACAGCTGGGTGGTGGTGGCGACGTAGGCGCACAGGATCCCGCCCGGCCGCAGCGCGCCGGCGGCGGCCTCCAGGCAGTCCCAGGGTGCCAGCATGTCGAGGATCACCCGGTCGCACCGCTCGCCGGACCGCTCGACCTCCGCTGGCAGCAGCTCGGCCAGGTCACCGACGTGCAGCGTCCAGGCCGGGTGGCTCCGCCCTTCGTCGTCGGCGTTGAAGAACTGCGTGACGTTGCGCCGGGCCACGTCGGCGAACTCCTCGCGCCGCTCGTACGACGTCACCCTGCCGGTCGGCCCCACGGCCCGCAGCAGCGAGCACGTGAGCGCTCCCGAGCCGACGCCCGCCTCGACCACGTGGGCGCCCGGGAAGACGTCGGCCATCGCCACGATCTGGGCCGAGTCCTTGGGATAGACGACCGCAGCGCCGCGCGGCATCGAGATCACGAACTCCGAGAGGAGCGGCCGGAAGACGAGGTACTCCCCTCCCCCGGACGAGGTGATCGTGAAACCCTCCTCGCGGCCGATCAGGTCGTCGTGGTCGAGATGGCCCTTGTTGGAGAAGAACCGCTTGCCGGGCTCGAGGCAGAAGTTGTGGCGCCGACCCTTGCCGTCGACAAGGCGCACCCACTCCCCTGCGCGCAGCGGGCCGCGGTGGACACCTGACCACGCGGGGTCGTGTTCGAGCTCGGGCACCGGCTGAACCTACGGTCACTGCGGGACCGAGCGGAACGCCCGGTCGACGTCGGCGGTGGTCAGGACGCCGTAGACCGTCCCGTCGTCCTCGACGAGGAGGTACTCGGTGGCGGGTGCGCGGGTGATGGCGCGGACCAGGTCCTCGCCGGCGATGCCGACCGGGAGCGAGAGCCCGCTGTCGACCCCGCGCGCGACCGTGGAGGTCGCGAGCCAGGGCCGGCGCTCCTCCGGGGTCGCCATCAGGGCCGCCTCGTTGACCACCCCGACGGGGCGGCCGCTGCCGGTCACCGTGACGATGGCACCGGCCTGCGCCTCCCGCGCCCGGCGCACCGCCTCGGCGAGCGGGAGGTCCTCGGGAACCGCGAGCGTACGGCGGGCCAGGTCGCGGGCCACGAGGCTGGGCAGCCGGCTGCGGATCCGGGCGGCCTGGAGCCCGGCCGTGGCGCCGTTCCAGAGGAAGAAGCCGACCACGAACGCGAACAGGAAGTCGAAGACGTCGGGCTGCACCCCGAACAGCGCCTGCTGCAGGAACGGCCAGAACAGCACCAGGAAGGCGCAGAAGCGTCCGCCCCAGGCGGCGACGAGCGTGCCGCGATACTGGTTGCCGGTGAGCTTCCAGATCGCGGACTTCAGCACCAGCCCGCCGTCGAGCGGCAGGCCGGGGAACAGGTTGATCGCGCCGACCAGGAGGTTGGTGACGGCCAGGCCCTGGGCGGCCATCAGCAGGAGCCCGTCCGGGACCACGAAGCACAGGCCGAGCGACACCAGCCCCACGGCCACCGAGGTGAGGGGTCCGACCACCGCGATCCAGAACTCCTGGCGGGGCTTCTTCACCTCCGCCTCGATGGAGGTCAGCCCGCCCAGGAAGTGCAGGGTGATGTGCGAGACCGGGAAGCCGAAGTGCCGGGCCATGAGCGCGTGAGAGGCCTCGTGCAGCAGCACCGACAGGTAGAGCAGGATCGCGAAGGCGAGGCCGGCGACGTACTTCCACGGCCCGAGCCCGGGATGCACCGCCTCGGCCCGTGGCGCGATGACGACGGCGATCAGCACCGCGACGACGAACCAGGACGAGGTGACCAGCACGTCGCTCCCGGCGATCGTGCCGACCTTGACCGTGCCCGGTGGACGCGGCCGCGGAGCTGCCTGCTGTCCGGACACACACCAACGGTATCCGGCAGCATGCTGGACTGACTGTCGGCGGCCCCGCCTAAGGTGCCGACCATGGGCTCGATGAGCGCGGCACCGATCGACCGCAGGTCGCGTGGCGCCCTCTCGCCGAGCCGCGCCGCAGACTTCCTCTCCTGCCCGCTGCTGTTCCGCTACCGCACGATCGACCGGCTGCCCGAGGGCTCCTCCCCCGACGCGGTCCGGGGCACGCTGGTCCACCAGGTGCTGGAGGACATCTTCGACCTGCCCGCGAGCGACCGGGTCCCGGCTGCGGCCCATCGCATGCTCGAGCCGGCCTGGACGGCCCTGCAGCAGCGCTCGCCCCAGGCGCGCGAGGTGGCGGCGACGCTCGACGAGCCGGCCTGGCTCGCCTCGGCCCATGAGGTCCTCGACCGCTGGTTCGTCCTGGAGGACCCGACCCGGCTCGAGCCGCTGGAGCGGGAGGCCTACGTCGAGGCCACCCTCGACAACGGGCTGCAGCTGCGAGGCATCATCGACCGGCTCGACCAGGCGCCCGACGGCGCCCTGCGGATCGTCGACTACAAGACGAGCTCGGCGGTCTCCGAGGGCTATGAGTCCAGGGCGCTGTTCCAGCTCCGCGTCTACGCACTGATCCTGTGGCGCGCCCGGGGCGTCGTGCCCCGGATGCTCCAACTGGTCTACCTCGGAGCCACGAGCGAGATGGTCCGCTACGAGCCCGACCGGGCCGACCTGCTCGCCACCGAGCACAAGATCGAGGCGCTCTGGGAGGCGATCGAGCTGGCCCAGAGCACCGGCGAGTTCGAGCCCAGCCCCGGCCGGCAGTGCGACTGGTGCGCGTTCAAGGCGCACTGCCCGGCCTTCGGCGGCTCGATCCTCCCGATGCCGAGGCCGCCCTCGCCCTGGGCCCGGCTCAAGCGGTCGCTGCGACGCCGCTGGCGGCGCTGGCGCCGGCGCCGCCGTCACGGTGGCTGAGGTGCGAAGGCGCGCTGGCGCCTGAGCCTCGAAGCCGGGTGACCCGGGGCTGGACGCAGCCCGGCCCGGTCCTGCGATCACGGTCCCGGTGGTTGGCTGCGAGGCTTCGAGGCTCCTCGCTGGGCTCGTCGCACCTCAGCCACCGTTGGCGCCGAGCGATCGGAGCTCTTCGACGGTCAGGCGTTCCAGGCTGTCCCGGAAGACCCGCCGCGGCCCCTCGAGCACCGGCACGTGGTTCTCGACCACGAGGACCAGGCAGCCCGCCTGCTCGGCCGACTTGGCGCCGGTGTTGGAGTCCTCGATCGCCACACAGTCCTCCGGTCGTACGCCGAGGGCGGCCGCGGCGGTGAGGTAGGGCTCCGGGTGTGGCTTGCCGAGCTCGACCTGGTCGCCGGTCACCACGACCCGGAACGTCTCCGGTGGCAGGTGGGCCAGGATGGGCGCCACGAACCGCTGGTAGGACATCGTGACGAGGCCGCAGTGGATCCCGGCGGCCGCCAGCGAGGCCAGCAGCTCCACGGCGCCCGGGCGCCACGGGACGGTGCGCTCGACCTTCTCCACCACGCCGTCGAGCAGCTCCTCGACGATCGCCTCCGGGCTCTGGTCGAGGCCCATCACCCGCCGGATGTAGCGACCGGAGTCCAGCAGGTCGCTGCCCACCAGGTCCAGGGCGTTGCCGTGGTCCCACTGCGCGCCGTACTTCTCGGCCATGGCGAACTCGGTGGCGATCCAGTAGGGCTCGGTGTCGACCAGCGTGCCGTCCATGTCCCAGAGGACTGCGTCCATGCGCACCGAAGCCGGTCAGTCGTCGGGGTCGTAGCCGAGGTTTGGCGAGAGCCAGCGCTCCGCCACCTCGAGGGTCCAGCCCTTGCGCTCGGCGTAGTCGACCACCTGGTCGCGACCGAGCCGGCCGACCACGAAGTACTGCGCCTGCGGGTGGCTGTAGTAGACGCCGGAGACCGAGGCACCCGGCCACATGGCCATCGACTCGGTCAGCTCGATGCCGGTCCGCGCCTCGACGTCGAGCAGCTCCCACAGCGACTTCTTCTCGGTGTGGTCCGGGCACGCGGGGTAGCCGGGGGCGGGCCGGATCCCGGTGTAGCGCTCGGCGATGAGGTCCTCGTTGCTGAGCTCCTCGTCGGAGGCGTGGCCCCAGAACTCGGTCCGGACCCGCTGGTGCAGCCGCTCGGCGAACGCCTCGGCCAGCCGGTCGGCGAGGGCCTCGAGCATGATCGCGCTGTAGTCGTCGAGGTCGGCCTTGAACTCCTCGATCTTCGCCGGGAGCCCGATACCAGCGGTCACCGCGAACCCTCCGACGTGGTCGGGCAGACCGGTCGAGACCGGTGCCACGAAGTCGGACAGGGACCGGTTCGGCACGCCCTCGCGGTGCTCACCCTGCTGGCGGAGCTGGTGCAGCGTCACCCCGCGCTCGGTCCGGCTCTCGTCGGTGAAGGTGACGATGTCGTCGCCCTCGGAGGCGGCCGGGAAGAAGCCGTAGACACCGCGGGCGGTGACCCACTTCTCGGCGATGATCCGGTCGAGCATGGCCTGCGCGTCGTCGTACAGCTTGCGGGCCGCCTCGCCCAGGGTGGGACTGTTGAGGATGTCGGGGAACTTGCCCTTCATCTCCCAGGCGTTGAAGAACGGCTGCCAGTCGATGTAGTCGCGCAGCTCGGCGATGTCGTAGTCGTCGAGCACATGGACCCCCGGCTGCTTCGGCTGCGGCGGCTCGTAGCCGCTCCAGTCGACGGGCGTCGCGTTGGCGCGCGCCGCGGCCAGGGTGAGCTGTGGTCGCTCGTGCTTGGCGGCGTGCCGGGCCCGGAGGGCGTCGTAGTCCTCGCGTACGTCGGCGAGCAGCTTCACGCGCCGCTCCTCGTGGAGCAGGGCCGCCGCGGTCGGGACCGAGCGGGAGGCGTCCTTGACCCAGACGACCGGCCCGTCGTACTTCGGGTCGACCTTGACCGCGGTGTGGGCCCGTGATGTGGTGGCGCCGCCGATGAGCAGCGGGATGTCCATCTCGAGCCGCTGCATCTCGGTCGCGAAGCCGACCATCTCGTCGAGAGACGGCGTGATCAGCCCGGAGAGTCCGATGATGTCGGCGCCGACCTCGGCCGCGGTGTCGAGGATCTTCTGGGCCGGCACCATCACGCCGAGGTCGATGACCTCGTAGTTGTTGCACTGGAGCACGACACCGACGATGTTCTTGCCGATGTCGTGGACGTCGCCCTTCACGGTCGCCATCACGATCGTGCCGTTGGTCTCCTTCTGGGCCGCAAGCTCGGGGTTGCGCGCCTTCTCCTCCTCGATGAACGGGATGAGGTAGGCGACCGCCTTCTTCATCACCCGGGCGGACTTGACGACCTGCGGCAGGAACATCTTCCCGCTGCCGAACAGGTCGCCGACGACGTCCATCCCGTCCATCAACGGGCCCTCGATCACCTCGATCGGCCGGCCCCGACGCGCCTCGATCTCCCGGCGGAGCTCCTCGGTGTCCTCCTCGACGTACCCGTCGAGGCCCTTGACCAGTGCGTGGGTGATCCGCTCGTGCACGGGCAGCGAGCGCCACTCCTCGGCGGCCTCCTCGGCGGCCTCACCGGTCTTGTTGTGCGCCTCCGCGATCTCGAGGAGTCGCTCGGCGGCGTCGGGGCGGCGGTCGAGGACGACGTCCTCGATCCGCTCCCGCAGCTCGGGCTCGACCTCGTCGTAGACCGCCAGCGCGCCGGCGTTGACGATTCCCATGTCCAGGCCGGCGTTGATGGCGTGGTAGAGGAAGACCGCGTGGATGGCCTCGCGGACCGGGTTGTTGCCGCGGAAGGAGAAGCTGACGTTGGAGATGCCGCCGGACACCTTGGCGCCGGGGAGGTTCTGCTTGATCCAGCGGGTGGCCTCGATGAAGTCCCGGCCGTACGACGCGTGCTCCTCGATGCCGGTCGCGACCGCGAACACGTTGGGGTCGAAGATGATGTCCTCGGGCGGGAAGCCGACCTCGTCCACGAGGATGCGGTAGGCCCGCTCGCAGATCGCCTTGCGGCGCTCGAGGTTGTCGGCCTGCCCGTCCTCGTCGAAGGCCATGACGACCGCGGCTGCGCCGTACTTGCGGCACAGCCGGGCCTGCTCCCGGAACTTATCCTCGCCCTCCTTCATGGAGATCGAGTTGACGATCGGCTTGCCCTGGATGTTCTTCAGCCCGGCCTCGATGACCTCCCACTTGGAGGAGTCCACCATGACCGGGACCCGGCTGATGTCGGGCTCGCTCGCGACGAGCCGGGTGAACCGGTCCATCGCCGCGACCCCGTCGATCATGCCCTCGTCCATGTTGATGTCGATGACCTGGGCGCCGTTCTCGACCTGCTGGGCAGCGACCGACAGCGCGGTGTCGTAGTCGCCGGCCTTGATGAGGTTGCGGAACCGGGCCGACCCGGTGATGTTGGTCCGCTCCCCCACGTTGACGAAGAGGCTGTCCTCGGTGATCGTGAACGGCTCCAGCCCGGAGAGCCGCATGGCCGGCTCGATGCCGTGGGTCTCGCGCCGCTTCTTGCCCTCGACCGCCTTCGCGATCGCCGCGATGTGCGCCGGCGTGGTGCCGCAGCAGCCGCCGACCAGGTTGACGAAGCCCGCCTCGGCGAACTCGCCGAGCACGGCGGCGGTCTCCTCGGGCACCTCGTCGTACTCCCCGAACGCGTTGGGCAGCCCGGCGTTGGGGTAGCAGGAGACGAAGGAGTCGGCGACCCGTGACATCTCCGCGATGTAGGGCCGCATCTCCTTGGCCCCCAGGGCACAGTTGAGGCCGACCGCGAGCGGGCGGATGTGCCGGATGGAGGCCCAGAACGCCTCGGTGACCTGGCCGGACAGGGTGCGGCCGGACGCGTCGGTGATGGTGCCGGACACGACGACCGGCCAGCGGCGGCCGTACTCCTCGAAGAGGGTCTCGACCGCGAAGATCGCGGCCTTGGCGTTGAGGGTGTCGAAGATCGTCTCGATGAACAGCAGGTCGGCGCCGCCGTCGAGCAGGCCGCGGGCGGCGTCGGCGTACGCCGCGCGCAGCTGGTGGAAGGTCACGTTGCGGGCGCCCGGGTCGTTGACGTCCGGCGAGATCGAGGCGGTGCGCGTGGTCGGGCCGAGCGCTCCCGCGACGTACCGTGGCCGCTCGGGCGTGGACACCCGGTCCACGACCGAGCGCGCCAGGCGGGCCGCCTCGAGGTTGAGCTCGTAGGCCAGCTCCTCCATGCCGTAGTCGGCCAGCGAGATCGCGGTGGCGTTGAAGGTGTTGGTCTCGATGATGTCCGCGCCGGCGTCGAGGTACTCGCCGTGGATCGAGGCGATGATCTCGGGCTGGGTCAGCGTCAGCAGGTCGTTGTTGCCCTGCAGGTCGGTGGGCCAGTCCGCGAACCGCTCGCCGCGGTAGCCGGCCTCGGAGGGACGGTCTCGCTGGATCGCGGTGCCCATCGCGCCGTCGATGACCAGGATCCGCTCGGAGAGCGCGGCCGTCAGGGGCTCGGTGGCGTCCGGACGCCAGTCGCGCTGCGGGTCGTTCACGGTGCCTCCTCTCGCGCTCGGCCCGGATCTCGGACGCGTGCGGTCCGTGCAGGTGACGAGCCTACGAACAGCGTCCAGGTGCTGGACTGCATTCCCGCATGGTGGCACCGGCCCGTCCCGCCCTCCGAATCCCCGCCCGAGACCTACACTCAATGGGTGACCTCACCCCACGCAGCTGCACGGGTCGGAGCGCCGCGCGCCGGGAGCGCGTGCCTTCGCGGGGGCTCGCCGAGATGATCGAGCTCGATGAGGTCGAAGGGCTCGTCGACCCGGTCGTGATCGCGGCGTTCGAGGGGTGGAACGACGCGGCCGACGCCGCCTCGTCCGCGGTCGACCACCTCATGCGCGTCTGGAACGCCCGGGTCGTCGGCGCGATCGACCCCGACGAGTTCTACGACTTCCAGGTCAACCGGCCCCTGGTCGGCGGTGACAAGTCGGGTCACCGGCGGATCACCTGGCCAGGGACGACGCTGGCGATCGCCTCTCCCCCCGACCTGGACCGCGACATCATCTTGATGCGGGGCATCGAGCCGAACATGAAGTGGCGGCAGTTCTGCGCCGAGCTGCTCGCTGCCTGCGACGACCTGGGCGGACAGCTGGTGGTCACGCTCGGCGCGCTGCTGGCCGACACCCCGCACACCCGCCCGATCCCCGTCTCAGGCACCGCCACCGAGCCGGAGCTGGTCGACCGGCTCAAGCTCGAACAGTCGACCTACGAGGGCCCCACCGGCATCGTCGGCGTGCTCCAGGACGCCTGCGCGCGGCTGGACATCCCGGCGGTGTCCTACTGGGCCGCGGTGCCGCACTACGTCGCGCAGCCGCCGTGCCCCAAGGCGACCCTCGCGCTGCTCGGCCAGCTCGAGGACCTCCTCGAGGCCAGCATCCCGCTCGGGGACCTCCCGGAGGACGCCCGCGCGTGGGAACGCGGCGTGGACGAGCTCGCCGAGGAGGACGAGGACGTCGCGGAGTACGTCCGCAGCCTCGAGGAGACCCGCGACACCACCGAGCTCCCCGAGGCGTCCGGTGAGGCGATCGCCCGGGAGTTCGAGCGCTACCTCAAGCGCCGCCAGGCCGGCGAGTAGCCGCTCTGACCCGGCCAGTTCCACACAGCAGCCCAGGGCTGACGCCGGCAGCTACAGCGCCAGCCCCAGCGCCGCGTCGAGCAGCGCGTGGATGGTGATCGAGGCGTCCTCGTCGGAGGTGTCGGCGAGGTGGCCGGTGGTGCCGAGCGTGGCGTCCACCCAGCCCTGGACGGCGGCCACCGCCCGCGGGGCGTCGAGGTCGTCGGCCATGGCCGCCAACACCTCGGTCACGACCGGCCCGGCCGGGGCGCCGGCCCCCAGGGACAGCGCCCGGCGCCAGTCGGCCAGCGTGTCGACGGCGTCCCAGAGGTCGCTGTCCAGCCACTCCCAGTCGGAACGGTAGTGGTGGCGAAGCAGCGCCAGCCTGATCGCCATCGGGTCGACGTCGCTGTTGCGCAGTGCTGAGACGAAGACCAGGTTGCCCCGCGACTTCGACATCTTCTCGCCGTCGTAGGCCACCATGCCCGCGTGGCTGTAGACCTTCGCGAACGGCGCGGACGGGTCGGCGACGTGTGCGTGGCCGGCACACATCTCGTGGTGTGGGAAGACCAGGTCGCTGCCTCCGCCCTGCACGTCGAAGGCGGCCCCGAGGTGCTCGCGGGCGATCGCGGCGCACTCGATGTGCCATCCCGGCCGGCCGGGACCGAGCGGGCTCTCCCAGCTCGGCTCGCCCTCGCGTGGTCCGCGCCAGACCACGCAGTCGAGCGGGTCCTTCTTGCCCGGGCGGTCCGGGTCGCCGCCGCGCTCGGCGTAGAGCTCGAGCATCGTCTCCCGGTCGAGGTTCGACTCGTGGCCGAACGCCGGGTCGGCGGTCACCGAGAAGTAGAGGTCGTCGTCGACCCGGTAGATCGAGCCGGTCTCCTCGAGCTTCTCGACCAGGTCGACGGCGAGTGGGATCGACTCCACCGCGCCGACGAGATGGTCGGGCGGGATCACCCGCAGTGCCTGCATGTCCTGCCGGTACAGCTCGGTCTCCCGCTCGGCCAGCTCGGTCCAGTCGACGCTGACCTTGGCCGCGCGCTCAAGGAGCGGGTCGTCGACGTCGGTGACGTTCTCGACGAAGACGACCTCGTGGCCGGCGTTGCGCCAGGCCCGGTTGAGGAGGTCGAACCCGACGTAGGTGGCCGCGTGGCCCATGTGCGTTGCGTCGTAGGGCGTGATCCCGCAGACGTAGAGCCGGGCCGGGCCGTCCGGGACCGTCGTGACCTTGGCCTGGGTGGCGGTGTCGAACAACGCCACCGCGGGACCCTTCTCCCGAAGCTGCGGCACCTCCGGGGCCGACCACGCACGCATGGGCGGAAGCCTAAGGGGTGGGTTGGGAGCCCTCGCTTCGGAGTGTCTCGACCGTCCCGTCAGAACGGCGGCCAGGGGATCGCAGGGTAGGACCCGCGCGGCGCGGGCATCACCGCGCGCTCGGCGAGCCGCCGGCACCGGGTGACCGCCGCGTCGATCTCGGGGTCGACCAGGTGGACCGACAGCGTGTCGCCGAGCGGGCCCGAGAGCTCCTTGCCCAGCCGGGCGACGTCCTCGAGGTCCTGCTCCGGCACCGGGTCGCCGAGCCACCCCCACAGCACCGTGCGGAGCTTGTGCTCGACGTGGAAGGTGACGCCGTGGTCGACGCCGTAGCGGTGGCCGCCGGGCATCTCCAGCACGTGGCCGCCCTTGCGGTCGGCGTTGTTGACCACTACGTCGAAGACGGCCATCCGGCGCAGCGGCTCGCTGTCCTCGTGGACGAGCGAGACCGGTTGGTCACGGCCGTCGATGCCGTCGAAGACGTGCTTCCACCCCGGCGGGACCTCGCCCTCGGCGACCAGGGTCACCGCTTCCTGCTCGGGGTCGGGCTCCTGCCACAGCTGGACCATCCCGGGCCCGTGCGGCCCGTCGCGCAGCCAGGTGGGTGGTACGACGTCCCAGCCCAGCGCCTCCGACACCAGGTACGCCGCGACCTCGCGGTCGGCGAGGGTGCCGACCGGGAAGTCCCAGAGCGGCCGCTCCCCCGAGATCGGCTTGTAGACCACCCGGTGCTCTGCGACCTGACCGAGGAAGGTGGCGTTCGACGCCGGCATGATCCGGCCGTGCAGGAGGAGCTCGCCGCACTGCAGCTCCTCCGTCAGCGCGTTCACGGGTCCCGGCGCCGGAAGCCGTTCGCGCGCACGCAGAGGTGCCCGTCGGGGTCGATGGGGTTGCCGCAGAACGGGCAGCTGGGCCGGCCGGCCTCGAGCACCTGCTCGGCGCGCTTGACGAAGGCCCGCGCGCTCCCGGCGTCGATCCGCACCAGGAACACCTCGTCGGGCTCCGGCTCGGTGAGCTCCTCGTCGAGCTGGTCGGGGCTGACCACCGCCGCCTCGGTGTAGGGGAAGACCTCGATGACGACCCGCTCGTCGCTCGGGTCCCACGACAGCGTCATCGTGCCGGCGCGGAACTCCTCCTCGATCGGCTGCTCGAGCGGGTCGGAGTCCTCCAGCCCGAGCGGGGCGACTGCCGGGATCACGGACTGGGTGGTCTCGGCGGCCATCACCTCGTCGAGCAGCTGGTCGATGCGTTCGCTGAGCGCCGCCACCTGCTGCTTCTCCAGCGAGACGCTGGTGATCCGCGAGCCGCTGCGGGCCTGGAGGAAGAAGGTCCGCTGTCCGGGCGCGCCGACCGTGCCGGTGACGAAGCGCTCCGGCGGGTCGTATCCGTGGATCAGCGGCATACCGACACCCTAGGCACAGCGCACCCGAGGGCCCTACGAGGCGGGCCCGGCCCCGCCCCCGACCGCGGCGTCGTCCGACTTCCGCCGCGACCGCCGCTTCTGCGCCGGCTTCAGCCAGGACAGGTCGCCGGCGTGGGTGTTGGTTGCCAGGACGTAGGGGCGGGTCGCGGTGTAGCGCACGATCGAGACCGACGCCGGGTCCACCTGGATGCGCTGGAACAGGTCGAGGTGCATGCCGAGGGCATCGGCGAGCACTGACTTGATGATGTCGCCGTGGCTGACCGCCACCCAGACCGCGCCCGGGCCGTGCTCGGCCTCGTAGAGCGCGTCCAGGCGGCGTACGGCGGCCACCGAGCGGGCCTGCATCGTCGCCATCGCCTCGCCGTCCGGGAACGCCGCGGCCGACGGCTGGGTCTGCACGGTCTTCCAGAGCGGGTCCTTGGCGAGGTCCCGCAACGAACGGCCCTGCCAGGAGCCGTAGTCGCACTCGGTGATCCCGCGCTCGGTCGCGGTGGCCGGCGTCCCCTGCTGCGCCCTGGCGATGGCCCGCGCGGTCTGCCGGCACCGCTCGAGCGGGCTGGTGACGACGGCGACCAGCGGCACCACCGACAGCCGCTCGGCGGTGCGCTCGGCCTGCGTGACCCCCACGTCGTCGAGCCGCACACCCGCCGTACGACCGGCGAGCACACCCGAGGTGTTGGCCGTCGTGCGGCCGTGTCGCACGAGGATCACGGTTGCCACCTCGCAGACCTTACGGGCACTACCGTTGGTGCGTGATCGTCGACAGCGCGCTCTACCGCAGGGGGCAGCGCATCGAGGTCGACTGCTTCCCGCACGAGTTCGAGAAGCTGCGAGCGGAGGCCAGCGAGGATGGCGACTTCGTCTGGGTGGGCCTCTACAAGCCCAGCGAGGGCGAGCTCGACGACGTCGCCAAGTCGTTCGGGCTGCACCCGCTCGCGGTCGAGGACGCGCTCAAGGCGCACCAGCGGCCCAAGCTCGAGCGCTACGACGACAGCCTGTTCCTCACCCTCAAGACACTCTGGTACGTCGACGCCGAGGACGCCGTGGAGACCGGCGAGATCAACCTGTTCGCGGGCGCCGACTTCGTGGTCACGGTCCGGCACGGCCGCGGCTCGGAGCTGCACTCGGCGCGGTCCCGGCTCGAGGCTCAGGAGTCGGTGCTCACCCACGGCCCGTCCGCGGTGATCTACGCGGTCTGCGACACCGTCGTCGACGGCTACACCGACGTGGTGGCCGAGCTCGAGGTGGACGTGGACGAGATCGAGACCTCGGTGTTCTCTCCCGCCCGCACCAACGACTCCAGCCGCATCTACGTCCTGAAGCGCGAGATCGCCGAGGTGCGCCGCGCGGTCATGCCACTGCGCGAGCCGATGCGGAAGTTCGCCGACGGGCTCGTGCACGGCGTCGAGCGCGAGGCCGGGCCGTTCTTCCGCGACGTCCTCGACCACCTCAACCAGGCCGCCGAGGTCGTCGACAGCCTCGACTCGCTGCTCTCCACCGCCTTCGACGCGCACCTGGCGCGGATCACCGTCCAGCAGAACGACGACATGCGCAAGATCTCCGCCGGTGCGGCGCTCGTGGTGGTGCCGACCCTGATCGCCGGGATCTACGGGATGAACTTCAGGCACATGCCCGAGCTCAGCTGGACCTTCGGCTACCCGCTCGCGCTGCTCCTCATGGTCGCGGTCTCGGCGGGCCTGTGGATGCTGTTCAAGAGGTCGGGCTGGCTGTAGGGACCCGGCTCACGTGGCGGTGATGACCCCCGACCCCAGCAGGACGAGCAGCAGCACGCCGAGCGCGACGCGATAGGGCACGAACCACGAGATCGGGTGGTGGGCCACGAACTGCAGCAGCCACGCGATCGACGCATAGGCCACCACGAACGCCACGACCACGCCGACCACCGCGACCCCGACGCCGATGTCGCCGGAGAAGGCGTCCTTGAGCTCGAAGAGCCCGGCCGCGATCAGGGCCGGGATCGACATGTAGAAGCTGAGCTTGGTCGCGGTGACCCGGTCCAGGCCACGGAACAGGCCGATCGAGATCGTCGCCCCCGACCTCGAGACACCCGGTATGAGCGCGACCGCCTGGCCGAGGCCGATCGCGACCGCGTCCTTGAGGTTGAGGTCGCGCTCCGGGCGGTCCTGGCGCGCGACCCGCTCGGCGGCGTACATCACCGCGCTCCAGGCGATGAGCGCCACCGCGATCACCCACAGCGAGCGCAGCGGCCCCGTGATGAGGTCCTTGGCGAGCAGGCCGACCACGCCGACCGGGATGGTCGCCACGATGACGTACCAGCCCATCCGGTGGTCGAGCTGCCCGCGGTACTCCGACCTCACCAGCCCCAGGCACCAGGCCCTGATGATCTTCCAGATGTCCCTGGCGAAGTAGAGGATCACCGCGGCGATGGCACCCATCTGGATCACCGCGGTGTACGCCGTGACTGCCGGGTCGTCGACCTCCAGGCCGAGCGCCTTCTCGGCGATGGTGAGGTGCGCCGTGCTCGACACGGGGAGGAACTCCGTCAGCCCCTCGACCACGCCCAGCACGATCGCATCGAAGTAGTCCACGCGACAGGAGAGTACGGGCGACGGGTGCCATTGCCCTGCTTGGCTCGCATTCAGCCCCGGGCCGGATACCGTGTGCGCGTGCACCACAGGTCCCTGGGTCGGTCCGGCCTCGCGGTCTCGCGGCTCGGCCTGGGGTTGATGACCTGGGGCAACCGGACCGACGAGCACGAGGCCCGCGACCAGCTGACCGCCTTCGTCGACGCCGGCGGCACGCTTCTCGACACCGCGCACACCTACGGCGGCGGCGCCTCGGAGGAGCTCCTGGGCCGGCTGCTGGACGACGTCGTCCCGCGCGCGGACGTGGTCGTGGCGTCGAAGGCCGGGCTGGTCCGCACCAACGACCAGCGCCGCGTGGACACCTCCCGCGCAAACCTGCTGCGCTGCCTCGACCTCTCCCTCCGCCGGATCGGGGTCGACCACCTCGATCTGTGGCAGGTGCACGTCTGGTCGGACCGCACCCCGATGGAGGAGGTGCTCTCCGCCGTGGACTACGCGGTGTCGACCGGTCGCACCGTCTATGCCGGCATCTCCAACTGGAGCGGCTGGCGCACCGCCCAGGGAGCGACCTGGCAGCGCGCGGTGCCGGGCCGGGCGCCCCTGGTCTCCACCCAGGTCGAGTACTCCCTGCTCAACCGAAGCATCGAGCACGAGGTCGTCCCCGCCGCCATCGAGCTCGGCCTCGGCATCCTGCCGTGGTCGCCACTCGGCCGTGGGGTCCTGACCGGGAAGTACCGCACCGGCACCCCCGCCGACTCCCGAGGCGCCTCGGAGATGTCGGGCTTCGTCGACGGCTACCGCGACGACTCGTCCTCGGCCGTCGTCGAGGCGGTGGTCAAGGCCGCCGACGGGCTCGGGTGGACCCCGCTCGAGGTGGCCCTCGCCTGGGTCCGCGACCAGCCGGGAGTGACCGCACCGATCGTGGGCGCCCGGACCGCCGCACAGCTCCGTCAGGCCCTCGCGGTCGAGGACAAGGTGCTCCCGCCGGAGATCATGGAGGCCCTCGACGACGTCTCGGCGGACCGCAGGTGACCACCCCACGCGACCAACGACCGCGGCTGAGCCGCGGGGTCGAGTGGGAGTTCGACAAGGTGACGTTCTCGCGGGACTACCCGCGCAACGTCGTGACGAAGGTCCTGGTGGAGCGGGCCGAGCACGGCGGCTGGGAGCTGGACCGGGTGCGGATCACCGCAGACGGAACCCGGCGGGTGATCCTGCGCCGCCGCATCATCCGGGCGGTGCGGACGGCGTGAGCGGACGCTCGAGGTCGAGCTCGTCGCGGATCGGGATCCCGTTGTCCGCGAACTCCGGGATCTGTGGCTTGAGCTCGCGCCTGGACCGGTCCACGGCACCCGGGTGCAGCCCGACGAGCCGGAACCCGCGCCGCTGGTAGAAGCGGAGTGCGTCGACGTTGTCGTTGGTGGTGATCAGCCAGAGCCGGTCGCAACCCAGGCGTGCTGCGGCGGTGGCCACGGCCTCGACGAGCTCGGTGCCGACGCCCGTCTGTGGCGGGTCGGCGTGCAGGGTGAGGACCTCGCAGTCGGTCCCGGTGACGACGTAGGTGAGGACCCCGACCAGCCGGCCGTCCTCCTCGGCGAGCAGCGCCGGCCGGCCGGTCGCCTCGAGGAGCTCGCCGTGCCGGGCCACGACCGCCGAGCCGTGCTCGTCGAGGAAGGCGGCCACCGTCTCGGCGTCCGCCGCGACGGCGTCCCGGACGGCCACGCGGTCAGACCTCGTCCAGGAACCGGTCCATCACCCGCACCCCGAACTCCAGCGCGTCGGTCGGCACCCGCTCGTCGACACCGTGGAAGAGCGCGGTGAAGTCGAGGTCGTCGGGCAGCCGCAGCGGCGCGAACCCGTAGGAGCGCATCCCGAGCCTGCGGAAGTGCTTGGCGTCGGTGCCACCGCTCATGAGGTACGGCGCCACGATCGCGTCCGGGTCCTCGGCGAGCAGGCTGCGGTTCATGGCGTCGACCAGCGCACCGTCGTACGGCGTCTCCCACGGCTGCTGGTCGGAGAGGTAGCTGACCTCGATCCCCTCGCCGATCAGCTCCTTCAGGGTGTCGCGGAACTCGTCCTCGTAGCCCGGCAGGCTGCGCGCGTCCACGTGGGCAGTCGCCTCCGTGGGGATCACGTTCACCTTGTAACCGGCGCTGAGCATCGTCGGGTTGACGGTGTTGCTGATGACCGCGCCCAGCATCCGGGTGGCGCCGCCGAACTCCTCGACCAGCGCCCGCGCGTTGTCGGGAGTGACCTCGGTGCCGGCCAGGTCCGCGACCGTTCCGAGCAGCACCTGCATCGTCGGGGTGAGGCGGACCGGCCACTCATAGGCCCCGAGCCGGGCCACCGCGGCCGTGATCCGAGCCACCGCGTTGTCGGGGTTGAGCATCGACCCGTGGCCGGCCCGGCCGCGGGCGGTGAGCTTCATCCAGGCCATGCCCTTCTCGGCGGCCTCGATGAGGTAGACCCGCCGGCCGCGCACCGTGGTGCTGAACCCGCCGACCTCGCCGACCGCCGCGGTCACGCCCTCGAACTCCTCCGGCAGGTCGTTGACGAGCACCTCGGCTCCGCGGTGGCCGCCGGCCTCCTCGTCGGCGGTGAAGCACAGCGTGATCGGCCGCTCGGGGAGCCGCCCCTCGCGCTGGCGCTGCCGGACCACAGTGAGCAGCATCGCGTCGAAGTCCTTCATGTCGACCGCGCCGCGGCCCCACAGGTAGCCGCCCTCGATCTCCCCGCTGAACGGGTCGAGCCTCCAGTCGCCCGCCTCGGCCGGTACGACGTCGAGGTGGCCGTGCAGCAGCAGCCCCTCGCCCTCCGCGCCGCCCCAGTGCGCGAGCACCGACGTCCGGCCCGGCTCCGACTCGTGCAGCCGGGTCTCGATCCCGACCTCCTCGAGCAGCCCGGCGACGTACTCGGCCGCCTTGCGCTCCCCCGGTCCCGAGTCGTCACCGAAGTTCGAGGTGTCCATCCGGATCAGGTCGCGGCACAGGTCGACGACCTCGGTCCGCGTCACGCTCCCAGCGCCCTCGTCGGCCATGCCCCGAGCATGTCACGGACGCCGTCGCGGAAGGGTCCTGCCGATGCGGGAGCGGCACTCGTCCGGTGCTAAAGTTCCCGGCGCACTCGTCCGGGTGGCGGAATTGGCAGACGCGCTAGCTTGAGGTGCTAGTGCCCTTTAACGGGCGTGGGGGTTCAAGTCCCCCCTCGGACACTCACACCGGGGCATTCCCGCCGGATCCAAGGGCAGGGCGGCCTTCACTCGAGAGGGTCTGCTCGCAGCAACCGCACCTCGTCTATGTCGAGGCGTGCCTGTACGCGGCGCAGCACGATGTCGTCGATGCGCTGTTCGTCGCGCAGCTCGAGGAGGGCTTCACGCCGCCTGCTGATGAGTGCGAGCTGGAGGCTCGTGTACTGGTCGTCGTACTGGACCGCAGGGTCGGCCTCTGCGCCGGCAGCCGCTATCAGCGTGCGTTGCTTGTCCAGCTCGTGACGAACCCGCTCGATCACCATCTCGTCGATGCCGAGCTCGCTGGCCGTGGTCTCCAGTGCCTCGATGGCTGCGTCGAGGGTGTACTCCTCGGCGTACTGGACCTCGTCGTCGACCGAGCTGTCGACCGGGAGCCGCGCGAACCGCACCACCCACGGCAGGAGCAGTGCTTGGAGCAGGGTCAGCAGGATCACGCCACTGGCGATCAGCACGATCAGGTCTCGTCCGGGGAACGGCGCGCCGGAGTCGAGCGTGTGCGGTACCGCGAGGATTGCCGCGAGCGAGACGGCCCCTCGGAACCCGGCCACCGCGCTGACCGTGCGCTGCCGCGCCGGGACACGGCGCAACCGCTGGGCCGGGCGCCTGTCGAGCAGCCGGACGACGTACGGCGTCGTATAGGTCCACACCCAGCGCACCCCGATCACGACGCCAGTGACCACGATGACGTCGATGAGCGCACGCTGGATGGAGGCGCTGCTCAACCCTCGAACGGCGGACTGGGCCGAGAGCCCGACCAGCACGAACAGTGCACTGCTGAGGACCGTGGTGGACAGCGCCCAGAACGGCATGGCGATCTGCCGCGTCACGGCACCAGTGATGCGTGGCGTCACCTGGCTGATGAACAGACCGCACACCACCACCGCCAGCACACCGGACGCGTGGATGGTGTCTGCCAGCAGGAAGGCCGCGAACGGGGTCACCAGCATCGCGATCGACTCCAGCATCGGGTCGTCCATCCGGCGGCGGACCTGCCAGCTCACCAGTCCGATCAGTGCGCCGGCCAGCACTCCGCCGCCGTAGGCCAGCACCAGCAGCCAGGTCACGTGCCAGCCGGTGAGGTGCTCCTCACCGACCGTCACGCCCACCGCCAGGCCATAGAGGACGAGGGCGGTGCCGTCGTTGACGAGGCTCTCGGCGCGGAGCACGGTCACCGTGCGGCGCGGCAGGTCGTGGGCCAGGACGCCCACCGCCGTGGCGTCGGTCGGCGCCAGTGCCGCGCCGAGGACCCATGCCGGCCCCCACGCGAGGCCGAGCCAGTGTGCGGTGGCGGCGACCGCGGCGGCGGTGGCGAAGACCAACGCGGTGCTGGTCAGAACCACGACCCGCAGGTTGTTGCGAATCTCGCGCAACGAGGTCGTCAGGCTCTCCCAGTACAGCAACGCAGGCAGGAACAGCAGCAGCACGACCTCCGGCGGCAGCTGGGCGTGCCGCAGGTGCGGCACGAAGCCGACCAGCACCCCGACCAGCACGAGGAGGACGGCGGGCGCGATCGGGTAGCGCCGCGCGAACGCGCCGCAGGCGACCAGGGCGACCCCGAGCAGGACGACCACCTCGAGTCCGAACACCGGCTCATCCTTGCTGCTGAGCGCGTTACTCCGGTACGACGTTGACCAGCCTGGGTGGGCGGGCGATGACGCGAAGCACGGGACGGCCGTTGAGTGTGCGCTGCACGGTGGCCGAGGCCAGCGCGAGAGCGCGGAGCTCGTCTGCGGTCGCGGTCGCCCGGACTTCCAGCCGATCGCGGACCTTGCCGTCCACTTGCACGACGGCGGTGACGAACTCGACGCTCAGCTGCCCGGGGTCGGCCTGCGGGAAGGGTTGGTAGGCCAACGAGGAATGGTGCCCGATCCGGGACCAGAGCTCCTCGGCGATGTGGGGCGCGAGCGGCGCCAGCATCAGGACGAGGGGTTCGGCGACCTCACGTGGTGTCGAGGGTTGCTGGGTGAGGTGGTTGTTCAGCTCGGCGAGCCGGGCGATGGCGGTGTTGGCCTTGAGCTCTTCGAGGTCGTTGCGTACGGCGTCGATCGTCCGGTGCAGCAGGCGACGTGTCTGTTCGTCGGCAGGGTCGTCGACGACGCGGCTCTGGCCGGTCTCCTCGTCGATGAGGTTGCGCCACAGGCGCTGGAGGAAGCGCTGCGAGCCGACCACAGCGCGGGTCTCCCAGGGTCGCGAGGCGTCGAGCGGTCCTGTGGACATCTCGTACAGACGGAAGGTGTCGGCTCCGTAGGCGTCGCAGATCTCGTCGGGAGAGACCATGTTCTTCAGGCTCTTGCCCATCTTCCCGTAGGTGCGGGCCACCGGCCGGCCGTGCCAGGTCTGCCCGCCCTGGCCGTCGTCGCTCACCTCCGCTGCGGGCACGTAGACGCCACGCGAGTCTCGATAGGCGTGGGCCTGGATCATGCCCTGGTTGACCAGCCGGAAGAACGGCTCGCTGCTGGACACGTGCCCGAGGTCGAAGAGCACCTTGTGCCAGAAGCGCGCGTACAGCAGGTGCAGGACGGCGTGCTCGGCGCCGCCGACGTACAGGTCGACGCCGCCGGGGTGGCCGGCTCCGCGAGAGCCCATCCAGTAGTGCTCGAGGTCGGGATCGACCAGGCGGGTGTCGTTCGAGGGGTCGAGGTAGCGCAGCTCGTACCAGCACGAGCCTGCCCACTGCGGCATCGTGTTCGTCTCGCGTCGGTAGCTCCGGCGGCCGGTGCCGAGGTCGAGCTCGACGGTCGTCCACGCGCTGTTCCGTGCGAGCGGGGACTCGGGGGTGCTGGCGGCGTCGTCCGGCGCGAAGGTCCGCGGCGAGTAGTCCTCGACTTCGGGCAGCTCGATCGGGAGCAGCGACTCGGGGAGCGCGATCGGCATGTCGTGCTCGTCGTAGACGATCGGGAACGGCTCGCCCCAGTATCGCTGCCTGCTGAACAACCAGTCCCTCAGCCGGTAGGCGACCGCGCGCCGGCCGTGTCCGGTCCGTTCGAGCCAGTCGACGACGTGAGCCCTTGCCTCGGTGACGCCCAGCCCCTCGAGGCTGAGGAGGCTGCCGGCGGAGCGGACCACGGTGCCGTCGCCCGGGTACGCCTCTCCTTCCCAGTCGGCCGGGGGCTGGACGGTCCTGATGATGGGGAGCGACATCCGCTCGGCGAAGTGCCAGTCGCGCTGGTCCTGTCCGGGCACACCCATGATCGCGCCGGTGCCGTAGGTCATCAGCACGTAGTCTGCGATGAACACCGGGATCTGCCGTCCGTTCACCGGGTTGCGCGCATACCCGCCGGTCCACACCCCGGGCGTCGATGGCTCCCGACCACGGTGCCCATGGAGCGCGCCGGCCACGACCTCGCGGTAGTGCGCCACTGCCTCGGCGGGGGTCGATGCCCCCGCCGTCCATGCCTGCGGCGCCTTCGCGGGCCACGCGCCGCCGGCGAGCTCGTCCACGGCGGGATGCTGGGGTGACAGCACGAGGAACGTCGCGCCGAAGATCGTCTCCGGCCGGGTCGTGAAGACATCGAGCCCGTCGGCCGATGACTGGAAGCCGATGCGGGCACCATCCGAGCGGCCGATCCATGCACGTTGTTGGGCCTTGATCGACTCCGGCCACTCCAGCGCTTCCAGGTCGGCGAGCAACCGCGGCGCGTACGCGGTGATCCGCATCATCCACTGCCGCAGGTCCCGCTTGAACACCGGAAAGTCCCCGCGCTCGCTCCGACCATCGGCGGTCACCTCCTCGTCGGCCAGGACCGTGCCGAGCGCGGGGCACCAGTTCACCGGGGCCTCGGCGGTGTACGCCAGCCGGAAGGAGTCGACGACCCTGCGCCGGGACACCGCGTCGAGCTCAGCCCACGCGACATCCTGCGTCACGCCGGGCACGCCGAGGGGCATCGGCCTCTCCCCCGCCGCGAGCAACGCCACGAGCTCATCGATCGGGCGTGCCCGCCCGTCCTGCTCGTCGTACCAGCTGTTGTAGATCTGAAGGAAGATCCACTGGGTCCAGCGGTAGAACGCCGGATCGGTGGTCGCAAAGCTGCGTCGTTCGTCGTGCGCCAGCCCGAGTCGACGTAGCTGGGCGCGGCTTGCCGCGATGTTGTTCTCGGTGGTGACCCGTGGATGCTGCCCCGTCTGCACGGCGTACTGCTCCGCGGGCAGACCGAAGGCGTCGAAGCCGAACGCGTGCAGCACATGATGTCCGGTCATCCGCTTGAAGCGCCCGAACACATCCGTGGCGATGTAGCCGAGTGGGTGCCCCACATGGAGCCCTACTCCCGACGGGTACGGAAACATGTCGAGCACGTAGGTCTTCTGTCGCGACGGCTGTCCCGCCGGGACGCCCAGGGGGCCGGAGGGGTTCGCCGTCTCGAACGTCCCGTCAGCCCGCCACCGCGCCTGCCAGCGCGCTTCGATCTCGTTGGCCAACCGCGCCGTGTAGCGGTGCTCAGGAGACAGCGCACCCGTGCCGCTCACGGTTGCGTCGGGTGTGGTCATCGCTCGCCTCCCCCGGCCGCGTCCGCTTCGGTCAACATAGTCCTTTCCGAGCACACGCCCGTCGACTCCAGCGACCTCGCCGATGTCCCGAGCATGCACGCGTGAGGACGGCTCACGGCCTCCGGCAACCCGCCACAGGACCTTCGCCCCTATCCGTCGCGTCGCCGTCGCGAGGGAATGGAAGTGGCGGAAGGAGAGGCAGATGCCACACACGATCGAGATCGTCCGCGTCCCGGCCCGCACGGCTGCAGTGCTTCGTTTCCACGTCCGGCACGACGAGTTGGCGACGATCGGCGAGCGGATGGAGCACGCGTTCGCAGCCGTGATGACCGACCTCGGCGAGGCCCACGTCATCCCGAACGGCCCCGCTGTGGCGGTGTACGAACCCACCGGGGATGGCTTCGACGTGGCCACCGGGTTCCACGTGGCGCCCGACTTCGTCCCCCCGCCCGGGCTCGAGCGTCTGGACCTCGACGCGGTCGACGCCGTGCACGCCACGCACGTCGGCTCCTACAGCGGGCTGGCCGCGGCGTACGCCGATGTCCAGGAGCAGGCCGAACGGGCCGGCCGGCCGGTTGCGTGGGGGCAGCCGGTGTGGGAGGAGTACTGCAGCGAGCCGGGGACGCCCGAGGACGAGAACCGCACCGAGATCTACTGGCCGGTGACAGCACCTGCTTAGGTGTAGGGAGGATGAAGCCCCAGCAAAGGTCGAGCCTCACCGAGGTGCAGGTCGGTGCCTTGCCCCTCGAGCTGCTCGCGCGCCTCCTCGAGCCCGAGCGCGCCGCCAGGCTGGAGGCGTACGCCGAGGCGGCCCGCGGCCTGCTCGGGGACCGGGTGGTCTGGAACATCAACGCCACGGCTTCGGGGGGTGGCGTGGCCGAGATGCTCCTCGCCCTTCTCGCCTACGCCCGGGGCGCGGGCGTCGATGCCCGCTGGCTCGTCCTCAACGGTGACCCGGACTTCTTCCGGACGACCAAGCGCCTGCACAACTTCCTGCACGGTTCGCTGGGGGACGAGGGTGACCTGGGCGAGCGGGAGCAGCAGCACTACGAAGCGGTCCTGGCCGCCAACCTCGAGGGGCTGACAGAGCTGATCAGCCCTGGGGACCTGGTTCTCCTGCACGACCCGCAGACAGCAGGGTTGGTCACCGGGATCCGGGAGCTCGGTGCGCACGTCGTCTGGCGTGCGCACATCGGCGCGGACATGAGCAGCAGGGTCACCGAGGCAGGCTGGTCCTTCCTCCGCCCCTACGTCTCGGCCGCGGAGGCGGTCATCTTCTCGCGGGCCGAGTTCGTGCCGCGGTGGGTCGACCCGGGCCGGGTCGTCGTGATCCCGCCGTCACTGGACCCGTTCAGCCCCAAGAACCGCGAGCTCGGACCCGATGAGGTCGAGGCGACACTCCGGGCGGCCGGCATCGTCGACGGGGACGCGGACGAAGCGCACCTCGACTTCGCTCGGCGCGACGGCTCGCAGGCACGGGTGCGTCAGCACAAGGGCGTGGTCATGGGCGGCGGGATGGCGCCAGACGTCCGGTACGTCCTCCAGGTGAGCCGATGGGACCGGCTCAAGGACATGGCGGGCGTCGTCACGGGCTTCGCGGCCGCCCTGGACTCGATGCCTGAGGACGTCCACCTCGTCGTCGCCGGCCCGCGACCCGAGGGGGTGTCCGACGACCCCGAGGGTGCCGAGGTCTCGGAGGAGTGCCTGGTGACCTGGCTGGAGCTGCCCGACCGGGCCAGGAGACGCATCCACCTGTGCAACGTGCCGACCGATGACGTCGACGAGAACGCGCACATCGTCAACGCCCTCCAGCGCAGGGCCGACCTCGTCGTGCAGAAGAGCGTGGCCGAGGGGTTCGGGCTCACCGTCACCGAGCCGATGTGGAAGGCACGCGCCGTGCTGGCCAGCCGGGTGGGCGGCATCCAGGACCAGATCGTCCACGGTGAGAGCGGTGTGCTGCTGGACGACCCGCGGGACCTGGCCGGCTTCGGCCGCGCGGTCACCACCCTGATGAGGGACGACGGCCTGCGCGCTCGCCTCGGCGCCGCGGCCCGGGAGCGGGTCCGCGACCAGTACCTCGGCGACCGGCACCTCATCCAGTACGTCGACCTGTTCGCCTCCTTGCTCGGGTGAGCCCGTCCCCGGGTCGCATCGCACATGCAGGCCCTTGGGTGCTTCGGTCACACTGTGCGTGGCTCCTACCTGCGAACCACGAGGTCCCCATGCTCGATCGTGCACGCGCCGTGCTCGAGTCCCGCACGGTGCTCGTCGTCGGCGTGGTCGTGAGCCTGCTGGTCCCGGCCGTGACTCTCCCCCGCCTCCCCCACGTCTCTCCGTGGCCGGTCGTGGCCGGATTGCTGCCCTGGGTGGTCGGCAAGTACCTGCTGTGTCCGCTGCGTTGGCGGGCACTCACCGACGCCGACCTGTCACGCCGCTGGTTCCTCCGCTCCTACGCCGAGTCCGAGCTGATCGGCCTCCTCACCCCGGGCCACGTGGGCGCCGACGTGTGGAGGTTGCGACGCCTGGTGGGCACCGGAATGGGTCGAGGCGACGCCGTGATGAGCGTGGGCAGCGACCGCCTCGTCGGTGCCCTGGGTCTCGCCGCCTTCGTGGCCGCTGCCGGCACGGCCGTGCCGCTGCGGCTCCTCCTGCCCGTCGCCGCCATCTCCGCGCTCGCGATCCTGGCCGTCGTGGTCCTCCGCAGGTTCGCCCCGCACCTGCTCCCGGCCGCCTCCCTCCCCCGACCGAGGCGGCTGCTGCACGGTCTCGTGCTGTCCTCGGGCTACCAGCTGTCGATCGCCGGGCTCCTGATGGGAACCGTGGCGGCGACCGGTCACACGGTGTCGGCCCTCGCCGTCCTGGGCGCCTTCGGCGCCAGCCAGCTCGCCGGCGCCGTTCCCGGCCCGAACGGCGCGAGCCCGCGGGACGGCGCGCTGGTCGTCGGTCTCGTCGCAGCCGGCGTTCCCTGGGCGGCTGCCTTGGCGGCGGTGACCTTGAAGGCCGCCCTGGCCTGGGTGCCTGCGCTGGCCCTGGGCGGCACCTCCCTGCTGGTGAAGCGGCTCTCGCCTCCAGCGCCTGCCACGGCCTGAGGATCCCAGTCACTTCGGGACGTTGGACCCGCGACACGACAATGGGACTTCGAGCAGCATCAGAGAAGGTCCGAAGTCCCGTCCCTGGGTAGGCGTGCGGTCACGAGGCTGGGAGGTTGCGCGATGCTCTTGCCGCGACAGGTCCTGCTTCGACACCGCCGGGCGCGCTGGATCCTGGGCCAGGTCGCCCTCATGACCGCCGCGATCTTCTGCTACTTCCAGGTCCGCGGGCTGACCGCTGGGAACCCGGACCTGGCGACCGAGCACGCGCATCGCCTCGTGGAGATCGAGAAGGCGCTCGGGATCGACGTCGAGGCAGCCGTGCAAGCTCCGGTCGCGAGCAGCGTCGGCCTCGAGACCGTCGCCAACTGGGTCTACATCTGGGGTCACTGGCCGGTGATCGTGGCCACCATGGTGTGGCTCGTGCTGCGCCATCGCTGGGCCTTCCTGCGACTGCGGGACGCCATGCTCGTGTCCGGTGGTCTCGGGCTGGTGGTCTTCGTGACCTACCCCGTCGCGCCACCGCGGCTGGCCGATCCCACCCTTGTCGACACCGTCACCCAGCACTCCTACTCCTACCGCGTGCTGCAGCCGCCCAACTTCGTCAACCAGTACGCCGCGCTGCCGAGCCTGCACGCCGGGTGGGACCTGCTCGTCGGGATCGCCCTCGCCACGGCCGGGGGCACGTTGCTGATCCGTTCAGCCGGCTGGGTGATGCCCCCACTGATGGCCTTCGCGGTCATCGCGACCGCGAACCACTACGTGCTCGACGTGGCGGCCGGGCTGGCACTGGCCCTGGTCGGGTACGCCGCTGCGCTGCTGCTCGAGCGTCGGCGCGCGGCTCGCGCCCCCCGGGTGTCCCGACGTCCCGACGCCCCGGCGTCCCACGGATCGCACCGACATGACCTTGTTGGCCATCGCACACCGGGCCGGTAACTCGCTGGCCGGCCTGCACGCGGCGAACCTCGCCGGGGCCGACGTGGTCGAGTGCGACGTGCATGCCTACCGAGGCCGTCTGGAGGTCCGCCACCTGAAGACCGCGGGGCCGCTGCCGTTCCTCTGGGACCGCTGGGAGTTGCGATCCTCGTCGGCGCCCCGGCTCGGCCTCGAGGAGCTCCTCGCGGCCGGGGCCCGGGGAGCGACCTTCATGCTGGACCTGAAGGGTCGGCGCGTCGCCACCGGGCGCGCGGTGGCCCAGCTCCTGCGCGACTGCGCCCCGGACCGCGATGTCCTGGTGTGCGGACGGTACTGGCCGAGCGTCGACCACGTGGCCGAGCTGGACTTCGTCCGGAGCGTGCTGTCCGCGCGGAACCGCGCGGAGCTGACCGCCCTTCGTCGCCGGCTGTCCTCCGCGAGCAGCCCCAGGCCGCATGGCGTGTCCCTGCACGCCTCGCTCCTGCGGGCTCCGCTCACGGCCTGGCTGCACGACCGGGTCCAGGTCGTGATGACGTGGCCGGTCGACGACGCCACGACGCTCGACCGGGTCCTCGCCCTCGGCGCCACGGGCATCATCACCAACGAGGCCGACGTGCTGAGGGCGGTGCGTGCACGCGCGACCTGACAGGCACCGACTCGAGCTCGCCGTCAGTCCTCCGCGAACACGCGCCTGGTCTCGGTGATCCGCTCCGGACGGCGCACGATCAGCACCACCAGGTAGACCACGCCGATCACCATCCAGATCGCCGCCGCCGGACCGGCGTACGAGAACGGTTTGGGCAGCGCCTCGATGAAGCTGAAGGCCGGGATCCCCGCCCCGGCGCAGAAGGCCGGGATGAACGCGAGCGCGCCCAGCAGCGGGACCAGCCCGTGCAGGAACCAGTTGAACTCGTCCCGCCGCCGGCGCGCGAAGTAGAGGATGCAGGCGATGTTCAGCAGGATGTACATCGGCGCGAAGATGTCGACCAGGATCGTGGCCAGGATGACGAACCCCGTGTAGGGGTCGTACTGGTTGCCCAGCCACAGCGCGATGCCGACGCTCACCACGAGCTGGGTGACCAGCGCGAGCATCGGGGAGCCACGGGTCAGGACGCCGTACTGCGTCGGCAGCAGCCGGATCCGGCCCATCGAGAACAGCGTGCGCGTCGAGGAGTTGTTGGCGGCGTTCTGGTTGGCGATCACCGAGTTGATGAGCGCGAGGAAGACGAGCACGAAGCCGACCGTGCCCCAGGCGTCGCGAGCCAGCAGGTTCTGCCAGGGGTTGCTGTCCCCGGCGCTCACGAAGCCGGTCATCTTCTCCGGCCCGAACGTGATCGTGCTGGCGTAGGTGTTGAGGAGGTAGAAGACGCCGATCCCGAGGCAGGAGAAGATGATCGCCCGGTTGACCGTGCGGTGCGGCTCGTGCGCCTCCTCCGCGATCGGCGCCGCCTCTTCGAAGCCGATGAACGCGAGGATGGTGAAGATCGAGCCGACGATGACCCCGGAGAAGCCGGAGTAGTCGGAGTTGTTGGCGTAGTGGGTCCCGAACACCTTGAGCGTGTTGTCGCTGCCGGCCTGGACGATGAGCGTCAGCGACAGCGCGACGAAGACCAGGATCTCGAACGCGCCCAGCAGGATGCCGGCCCCGGTCGAGGCCACGATGCCGCGGTAGCCGAGCACGAAGACCAGCAGGCAGACGAGCACGGTCCACACCCACCAGAGGTCCGTCGACCAGCCCCACTCGGAGTTGGTGGTGCCGGCGACGATGAAGCCCATCTGGAGGGCCAGGAACGGGCCGCCGACCAGGATGCCGAGCAGGAAGCCCCAGCCGACCAGGAACCCGAGCGCGGGATGGATGCCGTTGCTGACGTAGGTGTAGAACGAGCCGGCGGTCGGCATGTGCTTCGAGAGCTGCCCGATCGAGACCGCGGCCAGCAGCGACGCCACGAGGGCGAAGATCACTGACAGCGGCGCGCCCCCGCCGCTGAAGGCGATGCCCGCCGGGATCGAGAGCGCGGTGGCGATGGCCGGCGCCATGAAGGTGATGGACTGGAAGAGGACCCCGCTGAAGCCGACTGCGCCCCTGCGAAGCTCGCCGGTCTGGTTCTCACTGGCAACGTCGGCCATCTGGCCTCCCACCGAGAGTTGTGGCCTGCGTGGAACGGCGACTGACTCTAGCGCCGGGAGACCCCGGGAGTCGATGGACGAGCGCGCTCTCCTTCCGGGCGCAGGAGCGGTCGTGTAGAACACAGGAGTGACCGCCAGGCGCTGGCCGCGCTGGTCGGAGCTGGAGCCCCTCCTGCGACCGAACAGGGTGCAGCTTCGCGGCACCGAACGCCGCCTCGCTCGCGCCGCCGCGGTCCCCGACCTGCGGCTGCTCGCCCGCCGGCGGGCGCCTCGGGCGGTCTTCGACTACACCGACGGCGCGGCCGGCGAGGAGGCCGCCCTGCGCCGGTCGCGGGAGGCCTTCGGGCGGGTGGAGTTCCGGTCGCGGGTGCTCCGGGACGTCTCGGAGGTCGACGCCACGACCACGATCCTCGGACGGAGGACGGCGCTGCCGCTGGTCTTCGCCCCGACCGGCTTCACCCGCATGATGCACACCGAGGGCGAGCCTGCGGTCGCGCGGGTGGCTGACCGGGTCGGGATCCCCTACGCACTCTCCACGATGGGCACCACCTCGATCGAGGACCTCGCCGCCGCGGCGCCGGACGCGAGGCTGTGGTTCCAGCTCTACCTCTGGCGCGACCGGGAGGCGAGCCGCGACTTCGTCGAGCGGGCTCGCGAGGCGGGCTACGAGGCCCTGGTGCTCACCGTCGACACTCCGGTCCCCGGCGCGCGGCTCCGCGACGTCCGCAACGGACTGACGATCCCGCCGTCCCTGTCAGCGCGCACCTTCGCCGAGGGCGTCCTGCACCCGGCCTGGTGGTTCGACCTGCTGACCACCGAGCCCCTGGAGTTCGCGTCGCTCACCCGGTCCGAAGGCACGGTCGCCGAGCTCGTCGGGCGGATGTTCGACCCGGCGCTGACGATGTCGGACGTGTCGTGGCTGCGGTCGGTCTGGCCCGGCTCGCTGGTGGTCAAGGGCATCCAGCACGTCGACGACGCGCGCGCGGTCGTGGACGCCGGCGCCGACGCGGTCGTGGTCTCCAACCACGGTGGCCGCCAGCTCGACCGGGCCCCGGTCCCCCTGGAGTCGCTGGGCGAGGTGGTCGACGCGGTGGGCGACCGGGCCGAGGTCTACGTCGACGGCGGCATCCTGTCGGGCAGCGACCTGGTCGCGGCCGTCGCTCTCGGCGCACGCGCCGGCCTGGTCGGCCGCGCGTACCTCTACGGCCTGATGGCCGGCGGCGAGCGCGGGGTGCAACGGGCCGCCGACATCCTCCTCGCCGAGGTCCGCACCACGCTCGCCCTGCTGGGTGTCACGCGGGTCGAGGAGCTCACCCGCGACCATGTCCGACTGCGTGCCGGCTGAGGTAGTTTCCGTCGATGGACGTCATCGAGTACACGCCGACTCGGGAGCAGTTCGCGTACACGTTCGGGGGCGCGCCGCCGGCCATGCGGATCCGGCCCGGAACGGCGCTCCGGCTGTGGTCGGAGGACGCGTTCAACGGCGTGCTGCGCAGCGTCGACGACCTGTCGAGCGAGAAGGTCGACCTGAGGTACGTCAACCCGCAGACCGGGCCGTTCCACGTCGAGGGGGCGGAGCCCGGCGACACGCTCGTGCTGCACCTGGTCTCGCTGGAGCCGGCCCGCGACTGGGGGGCCTCGGCCGCGATCCCGTTCTTCGGCGGCATGACCAGCACCGACCGCGTGGTCACGCTCCAGGAGCCGCTCCCCGACACCACGTGGATCTACGAGCTCGACCGCGAGGCCGGCACGGTGTCGTTCGCGGCCCGGCACAGCGACCACCGCATCCAGCTGCCCGTCGCGCCGATGCTCGGCACCGTCGGGGTCGCACCGGCCGGGGGCGAGGCGCGCTCCTCGCTGGTGCCGGACCGCTTCGGCGGCAACATGGACACCCCTGAGATGCGGGCCGGGTCGACGGTCTTCCTCGGGGTCAACGTCGAAGGCGGACTGTTCTCGATCGGGGACGGGCACTACCGCCAGGGCGAGGGCGAGGCCTGCGGCACCGCCGTCGAGGGCGCCATGACGACGACGCTGATCGTCGAGCTGATCAAGGGCGGCGCGCCGACCTGGCCGAGGATCGAGGACGACGCGCACTGGATGACGGTGGGCTCGAGTCGTCCGCTGGAGGACTCGTGGCGGATCGG
>NZ_DASUFR010000121.1:0-16992 GCF_036274455.1 Nocardioides sp.
AGATCTCCCAAGGTCGGCTCGAGGCGCTGCTCAACTTCCAGACGGTCGTCGCCGACCTGGCGGGCCTGCCCACGGCCAACGCGTCGCTGCTCGACGAGGCCACGGCCGCGGCGGAGGCGATGACGCTCGTGCGCCGCGCCAACCGCAAGGCGACCGGGCCCTTCGTCGTCGACGCCGACACCCTGCCCCAGACCATCGAGGTCGTCCGTACCCGGGCGGAGGCGATGGGCATCGACGTCGTGGTCGCCGACCTCGACCAGGGCCTGCCCGACGGCGAGCTGTCCGGGCTGCTTGTGTCCTACCCCGGCGCGTCCGGCCGGGTCGCGGATCCGCGCGCGCTCGCCGAAGCGGCGCACGGACGCGACGCGCTCGTCGTGGTCGCCGCGGACCTGCTGGCGCTGACGCTCCTGGAGGCTCCCGGTGCGCTCGGTGCGGACGTGGTGATCGGGTCCTCCCAGCGCTTCGGGGTGCCACTGTTCTACGGCGGCCCGCACGCGGGCTTCATGGCGGTCGGCGCCGGGCTCGAGCGGCACCTGCCCGGCCGGCTGGTCGGTGTCAGCGTCGACGCCGAGGGCCGGCCGGCCTACCGCCTCGCCCTGCAGACCCGCGAGCAGCACATCCGCCGCGACAAGGCGACGTCGAACATCTGCACCGCCCAGGTGCTGCTGGCGGTCGTGGCGAGCATGTACGCCGTCTACCACGGCCCCGAAGGGCTGCGTGGCATCGCGCGCCGCACCCACGACCTCGCGGCCCGGGCCGCGGCTTCGCTGGCCAACGCCGGCTACGACGTGCCCACCACGAGCTTCTTCGACACCTTCACGGTCCTCGCTCCCGGGCGTGCCGCGAAGATCGTGGCCGCCGCTCGCGAGGAGGGGCTGCACCTGCGACTGGTCGATGCCGACACGGTCGGGCTGTCGTTCTCGGAGGTCAGCGGGCCGCACACCCTCCGCGCCCTCCACGCCGCGTTCGGGGTGGTCCCCACCGAGACCGAGCCGCTCGACGCGCTGCCCGCCGACCTGGCCCGGACCACGCCGTACCTCACCCACGAGGTGTTCTCCAGCCACCGCAGCGAGACCCAGATGCTGCGCTACCTGCGCCGGCTCTCGGCCCGCGACTACGCGCTGGACCGCGGCATGATCCCGCTCGGCTCGTGCACGATGAAGCTCAACGCGACCACCGAGATGGAGCCGGTGAGCCTGCCCGGCTTCGCGGACCTGCACCCCTTCGCGCCGGCCGAGGACGCCCAGGGCTACCGCAGGCTGGTCGAGCAGCTCGAGGGGTGGCTGGCCGAGGTGACCGGCTACGCGCACGTCTCGATCCAGCCCAACGCCGGCTCCCAGGGTGAGCTGGCCGGGCTGCTCGCCATCCGCGGCTACCACCGCGCGAACGGCGACACCGGCCGGGACGTGTGCCTGATCCCGTCGTCCGCGCACGGCACCAACGCGGCGTCCGCGGTGATGGCCGGGATGCGCGTGGTCGTGGTCAAGGCGGCCGACGACGGCGCGGTGGACCTCGATGACCTGCGCGCGCAGTGCGAGGCGCACCGCGACGACCTGGCCGCGATCATGGTGACCTACCCGTCGACGCACGGCGCCTACGAGGACACCATCACCGAGCTCTGCCGGATCGTGCACGAGCACGGCGGCCAGGTCTATGTCGACGGCGCCAACCTCAACGCCCTGCTGGGGTTCGCCAAGCCCGGCGAGTTCGGTGGCGACGTGTCCCACCTCAACCTGCACAAGACGTTCTGCATCCCGCACGGCGGCGGCGGCCCCGGGGTCGGGCCGGTCGCGGTCCGGCAGCACCTCGCGCCGTACCTCCCCTCGCACGGCATGCACCCGCAACCGGAGCAGCGCGACGGCATCGGGCCCATCAGCGCGGCGCCCTACGGCTCGGCCGGGATCCTGCCGATCTCGTGGGCCTACATCCGGTTGATGGGGGGCGCCGGCCTGACCAGGGCCACCGCGGCAGCGGTGCTGAGCGCCAACTACGTCGCGGCCCGGCTCGGTGAGCACTTCCCGGTGCTCTACCGCGGCCACAGCAACCTGGTGGCGCACGAGTGCATCCTCGACGTGCGCGGCCTGACCAAGGACACCGGCGTGACCGTGGACGACGTGGCCAAACGGCTCATCGACTACGGCTTCCACGCGCCCACGATGTCGTTCCCGGTCGCCGGCACCCTGATGGTGGAGCCGACCGAGTCCGAGGACCTCGGCGAGATCGACCGGTTCTGCGAGGCGATGATCGCGATCAAGGGCGAGATCGACCGAGTTGCCGCGGGGGAGTGGAGCGCCGAGGCGTCGCCGCTGCGCGGCGCCCCGCACACCACCCGTGCACTGGTCGGCGAGTGGGACCGCGCCTACGACCGCGAGCTGGCCGCGTTCCCGGCGGGCAAGGACCCCGACAAGTACTGGCCGCCGGTGGCCCGCATCGACCAGGCGTACGGCGACCGCAACCTGGTCTGCGCCTGCCCGCCGCCCGAGGCGTTCGCGGACTAGGAACCGCTTGCCGCCTGACCTGCACGCATGGTTAGGCCTGCAGGCGCGGATGCCGCTGGAACCAGGTGGCGCAGACCGACGATGCTGGGCGAGTGGCGCTCGCCGTCTGCTTGCTCTTCGACGCCCGGTCGGACCTGCTGATGCGGGAGCTGTGGTCGCGACTCGAGGACAAGGGGGTCTCGACGCTGGCGACCCACACGCATGGACGGCACTATCCGCATCTGTCCTACGCCGTGCTCCGCAGCTGGGACCTGGAGAGGGTGCAGGAGGCGCTCGCCGCGCTCCCGGCCGCTGAGCCCTTCGTGATGTCCTTCCAGGGCACGCTCGCGTTCCCGCGCGGCCGGGCTGCGCTCGCGCCGGCGATCACCGCCGATGTGGCCCTGCGCCAGTGGCGGATCGTCACCGCCCTCGCGGCCACCGGTGCGGAGCTGCACCGGAACTACGAGGCGGGCCAGTGGGTGCCGCACGTCTCGGTCGCCACGCGTGCGCAGGGCGACAAGCTGGCCATTGTCGTGAAGGCGATCGCCGACGTCCTGCCCCTCACGGTCCGCGTCGAGCGAGCCGCTCTCGTCGACAGCGCAACCGGCCAGACCTGGGGGCTGCCACACATCCCCTGAGCCGAGCAGCCTCGCAGTCGATCAGGCTGGGGAGGCGGTGCGCCACCGGTCGGCCAGACGCCCGCTGAGGGCGACACCCCCGAGGTGCCGGGACGCCACTCGATGCAGCTCGATCCCGTTGACGTGGCCGGTCCCGAGGAAGACGTCGCCGCGACGGCTGGTGGCGATCCAGTCGATGCGGGTGCGGTGGACCTTGATGGCGACGGTGTCGCCCTTGGCGATGAGCAGGCTGCCGTCCGGCTGGTCCTCCTTGAACGAGCCGTAGAGGAACCGCATGGAGATGTCCGTCGGGTTGGTCACGCGCAGCACGCCGGGCCGGCTGGCAACCTTCTTGATCGGGATCTTCGGGAGCTCCTCGACGGTGACGGTGATCGTGCCCGGCACCAGGTAGCTGTAGTCGCAGGCGTAGTAGGTGAAGGTGTAGCTGCCCGGCTTGGCGTGCGGCTTGGCGAAGATGTCGATCTCGTCGCCGAAGGAGTCCGCGACCAGCCCGCGGTAGTGCTCGGTGCCGATCCGGCAGAGCGCGAGCAGGTCGTTGTCCGGGTCGTGGTCGTTGCTGATCGGCTTGATGGCAACGGTGTTGGCCTGCAGGACGGTCACGTTGTCGGGCGCGGTCACCGGCGGGCTGCCCGTGGCCGCTTGCGCGGACGGAGCAGGAGACAGCACGGCCAGGCCCAGGACGGTGAAGGCGACGGCGACCAGGGCCGGCAGCGCGCGACGATGACTCATGCGCGGACCCTACGGTGCCCCGGGTGGTGAGTCACGCACCCGCCCGGCGGTTGCTGCACGAAACCTGACCGTGTACGCCGCGGCGCCCGGCGGAGGAGACTGGCCGTCGTGGTGGACGCGCCCGACGTGCCGGAGCCGCAGCGGCCGTCGAGGACGAAGCCGGCCAGACGGCTGCTGCATCTGTGGGTCATCGAGCAGGCCGGCGAGATCGAACGGCTGGACCCTCTCGTGCGGGAGCTCGACCCGAGTGGCGTGCACGGCATGCGCAAGGCCTGCCGTCGACTGCGCGGAGGGCTGGCGACCTGTCGCCCGCTGGTGGACCGGGACCGCACCGACCCGATCCGCGAGGAGCTGCGCTGGCTGGCCAGGACGCTCGGGCCGGCCCGGGACGACGAGGTCGTCGGGACTCGGATCGAACAGCTGCTGGGTGCGGAGGAGGCGGACACGGGGCTGGCCCATCGGGCCCTGGCGCGACACGTCCACGCGCGCGCGGACCACAACCGGGCGGTCCTCGGCGAGGCCCTCGGCTCGCAGCGTTACGCCGACCTGCGCACCTCGCTCGACCGGCTGGGGGCCGATCCGCCGTGGACAGCGCAGGCGGACCGGCCCGCGCGGGATGTGCTCCCCGAGCTGGTGCGCCAGGAGGGGAAGCGGATGCGCCGCCGGCGTCGCGAGGCCGAGGATCCCCATGAGGTCCGGAAGGCGGCCAAGCGGCTGCGCTACGCCTACGAGCTCGTCGAGCCGGTCTGGAGGGCCGAGGCCAAGGGACCTCGGGAGGCGGCCGGCCGGCTCACCAGCGTGCTCGGAGAGCGCCAGGACACGGTCGTGGCCCGTGACTGGCTGGTGACGCTCTCGGCCGGTGTGCGGTCCGGCCGGGCCGGCTTCGTCCTCGGCCGGATCCACGCCCAGGAGCAGCAGCGTGAGCTCGAGCTCCTGGACGAGGCCGACTCGGTGTGGCAGGAGCTGAAGGCGCTCAGCTGGTGATCCGGCGCCACCGGCCGGCCACCGCGGCGCCGATGAGCAGCCCGGCGACCGCGGGGTAGAGCACCGCGCCGGCGCCGACCAACCCGAAGCTGGTGTGGCTCCAGATCTCCGGGATGTCGTTGGCCCGCTCGACGTACGACGCGCGGTCGAGCACGATCCACACGCACGGTCCGGCACCGAGCACCAGTCCGGCCAGGAGCGGCCCCAGCGCCGAGATGCGCCCGGCCGCGGCGGCCACGAAGAGGCAGGCTGCGGCCACCCCGGCCACGATCATCACGTTGTCGGAGATCTCGCCGCCCTGGTAGGCCGTCAGCCCGTCGCCCAGCGTCCGGTAGTAGACGTAGTCGAACGCGGCGTAGGCGCCCAGGACGCCCAGGAAGGACAGCACGACACTGCCAAGGTGGCGGTTGGCGCCCAGGCCGCGGCTGCGCCGGGTGGCGACCGGCTCGGGCGTCTGGGTCGCTTCGGTGGCCGGCTCGTCGAGCGGGTGGACGTGCTCGAGCTCCTGCTCCTGCTCCACAGCGGCCGCACTCTCGTCCGTGGTTGCGCTCATGCTCACGAAAGTACGCCGATCAGGCGCCCGAATGACGCTACTGGGCCGGCGACACGCTCGACATGTTGAAGTCGGGTATGCGCAGTCCGGGCATCGCGGTGCGCGAGAAGTAGTCGTCGCCCCACTCGCGGCTGAAGGCCGGCACGGTGCCCGAGGCATGCGAGAAGCGGCGGAGCAGGTCGATCGGGCTCTCGTTCCAGCGGAAGTTGTTGACAGCGGCTGTGATCTCACCGCCCTCGACGAGGTAGACGCCGTCGCGGGTCAGGCCGGTGAGCAGCAGCGTCTGCGGGTCGACCTCGCGGATGTACCACAGACAGGTCAGCAGCAGGCCGCGCTCGGTGCCGGCGACGAGGTCCTGGACGGACCCCTCGCCGCCCTCGACCTCGAGCACCAGGTTGTCGATCACGGGAGTGGCAGGCTGCTTTGTCATCGCGGCGGTGTGCCGGGTCTGGCGCAGTGCCGTCAGCTCACCTCGCCGGATCCAGTCGGTCGCGGCGAGCTCGAGGCCGTTGTCGAAGACCGACGTCACGTTCGAGGATGCGGGGGCCACGGTGAACGGCGCGCACTCCAGCCCGGCGTACGCCGGGTCGGAGACGAGGCTGACCTCGGACCGGACGATGTCCTCGCCGATCCGGGTGCCCGTGGGCCGGCGGCTGTAGACCGACTGGCCCTCCCACGCGTCCCGGGCACCGGCCTCCCAGTAGGCGTAGATCATCAGGTCCGCCACCGCGGTCGGCGGCAGGATCGTGTCGAAGCGGCCCGCCTCGAGGTCGACCTTGCGCTTGCCCCAGGCCAGCCGCTGGGCCAGCTCCTCCTCGGCGGCCAACGGGTCGACGTCGGTGAAGTCGCGGGTGGCCCGGCCGACCCACGCGCTGGATGACAGGTCCGCGGTCTTGCCGGTGCAGGCGAAGTGGCCCGTCGGCTGGACGTGCCGGAGCCGGAGCCCTGTCGACGACCCGAGGTAGGTCGTGGTGACCCGGTGGTCGACGAAGCCGTAGAGCACCCGACCCGCGGCCCCGGACCGGTCGAACGCCTCACCGAGCGCGGGCGCCACCTCGTCGTAGACGTCGATGCCGGTGGTGGCCGGCTCCTCGGCCCAGTCCGCAGAGGTGCGGTCGGACACGAGGTCGTTCGCGTCCTCGGCCGGTGCCGCAGCACGCGCGGCCGCGTCAGCGGCGCGGACCAGCTCGTCGACCTCGGCCTGGGTCGTGGCGCTGCCGGTCACCGAGCCCACCGAGACACCACCGGCCTGCTTGACGAAGGAGACGATCGAGACGTCGAGGCCGTGCATCACGCCGTTGGTCGTGAGGGTGTTGTTGGCCCAGCGCAGGTTGGCGCTGGTCGAGTCGGTGACGATGGCCACGCAGTCGTCGCCCATCGACGTGGCCAGCGCCTGCTCGACGAGGGACTGCGGGCTGATGCCGTGGGGGCGCCTCGCGGTGGCGGTCATCGGCCGGACTCCTGCGTGGTGTTGAGGATGCGGATGTCGCGGAACAGCGATGTCGGACAGCCGTGGCTGACCGAGGCGACCTGCCCGGGCTGAGCCTTGCCGCAGTTGAAGGCACCGCCCAGCTCCCAGGTCTGCGGGCCGCCCACCGCCTCCATGGCGCCCCAGAAGTCGGTCGTGGTGGCTTGGTAGGCCGCGTCGCGGACCTGGCCGGTCAGCTCGCCGTTCTTGATCCGGTAGAAGCGCTGACCGGTGAACTGGAAGTTGAAGCGCTGCATGTCGATCGACCAGGACCGGTCGCCCTTGATGTAGAGGCCGTGCTCCACCCGCCCGATCAGCTCCTCGGTGGACGGGCCGTCCGGAGCCGGCTGCAGCGAGACGTTGGCCATCCGCTGGATCGGGATGTGGCTGGGGGAGTCGGCGTACGCACAGCCGTTGGAGCGGCCATCGTTCAGCTCCGGCTTCATCCGGCCCATCGACCGGTCGAGCTGGTAGCCGACCAGCACGCCGTTGCGGACGATGTCCCAGCTCTGGGTCTGCACCCCCTCGTCGTCGTAGCCGATGGTCGCGAGCCCGTGCTCGACGATGCGGTCGCCGGTGACGTGCATGACGTTCGAGCCGTACTGAAGCGTGCCGAGCCGGTCATAGGTCGCGAACGACGTCCCGGCATAGTTGGCCTCGTAGCCGAGGGCGCGGTCGAGCTCGGTGGCGTGGCCGATCGACTCGTGGATGGTCAGCCACAGGTTCGACGGGTGGATGACCAGGTCGTAGCGGCCTGGCTCGATCGTCGGCGCCTTGAGCTTCTCGGCCAGCAGCTCGGGCATCTCCTCGAGCTCGGCGTCCCAGTCGTGGACGCCGCCGGTGAGGTACTCCCAGCCGCGGCCGGCCGGCGGCGCGACCGTGCGCATCGAGTCGAAGGTGTCGGCGCCTGCGCCCATCGCCATCGCCTCGGGGTCGACGCGCACCCGCTGCTGGGTGGTCACCGTGCCTGCGAGGTCGGCGTAGTACTTGTTCTCCTGCACCTGCCCGACAGACGCGGTCGCATGGTCGACGGCGGCGCCCTGCCGCAGCCGCTCGGTCCAGTCGATCAGCAGCCCGGCCTTGTCGGCGGTCGGGACGTCGAAGGGGTTGACGTCGTAGGACGAGACCCAGGTGACGTCGGCGTACACCGCCTCCGGCGCGAGCTCGACCGGTGCGCTCGTCATCTCGGCCGCGATCTCGGCGACGGCGACCGCGGTGTCCGCGACCCGGCGGGCCTCGTCGGCGGTGAGCACCACCCCGGCCGCGAAGCCCCACGCGCCCTTGTGGATCACCCGGACGGCGAACCCGACGTCGTCGGAGTCCAGTGCGGTCTGCAGGACGCCGTCGCGGACGACGAGGTGCTGGTGGCGGAGCCGCTCGAAGCGGAAGTCCGCATGGCTCACCCCCAGCGCCTGGGCCCGGGCGAGCGCGACCGCGCCGAGCTCGCGGTAGGGAAGGGCGGTGAAGGTCGGATCGATCTCCGGCACGACCCCAACCTAGCCACGTCCTAGGGTGGCGCTCATGTCGGTATCCGCCGTTCCCGGGGCCGGGCCCTCCTGGCTCGGCATCGGAGCCCAGCGCAGCGGGACCACCTGGTTCACCGACCTGCTCACCCAGCACCCCGAGGTCGGGCTCGGGACCAACGGGAAGAAGGAGCAGCATCTCCTGCACAAGGTGGCCGACGGGGTGCTGCCGGCCCCGGAGTACCTCTCGCTCTTCCCACCCGACGGCGTACGCCGCGGGGAGTGGACGCCGCAGTACCTCCGCCACGCATCGGCCCCGGCGGCCGCGGCCCGGATGGCCCCGGACGCGCCGGTGCTGGTGCTGCTGCGCGACCCGGTCGACCGGTTCCGGTCGGCGATGCGGCTGGCGGCCACGCGGGCAGCAGCTGGCAACCCCTCGCCGTGGCCGTACCCGGTGCCGATCACGGTCCAGACCTTCACCGGCTTCTACGCCGACCAGCTCGACGCCTGGGCCGCCGCGGTGGGCCGCGACCGGATGGTCGTCATGGTCTACGAGCAGGTGCGGCGTACGCCGCAGGACGCCGTCGACGCCGTGTGGCGCCGGCTCGGCCTCGACCCGGTCCCGCTGGCGGGGGTGGACGAGGCCTCGGGGTCGAGCAGCCGCGCCGACTGGGACTGGCCGGAGGGGCTGCGCGAGGCGCTCCAGGTGATGTACCGGCCGCAGCTTGCGCGGCTGGAGTCGGACTGGGGCCTCGACCTCGGCGACTGGACGTCCACTCGCTGAGGTGCCCGCGCGCCCACGTCCGGCAGCGGTGAGCTTTCAACCGGTCTGAGCCGCCCAGACGTTCAACCACCACCGGCGCCTCGGCGTGTCCCCGCCGACATGCCGAGGTGGCGGTGGGCGATCAACCACGCTCGGCCGGGCTGAGGTTGACAGGTCACCGCTCCCCAGGCCCGCGCCCAGCAACGGCGCGGCGAAGCCCCGTTGGGCTCAGGCGCGGCCGACCGCGGTCCAGGTCACGGCGGTGACGTCGAACCGGCCGTCCGGGAGCCGGGCACGGCAGCGTTCGCGCAGCTCGGCGACCTGGTCGGCGGTCCGGGTGGCGAGGTAGTCGCCGACCGAGCCGGCCGGCTCCTCGTAGGGCGCCCACCAGTCCTCGAACGACTCCAGCCGGATCGTCACCGCGAGCTCACCGCTCTCGACGGCGGCGAGCCCGGCCTCCCGGAACAGGCGGACCAGGTCGCCCTCGGTCGAGCCCGCGGACGCGTCGGCCTCGCGGCGGGCCGACGGGTCGATCTCGGTCGCTGCTGCCCAGAAGAGCGAGAGCGGGCCGCGTTCGCCGCCGTGGTCCCAGACGCAGGCTGCGACCGGCGCCCCCGGCGCGGTGACCCGCGCCATCTCCGAGAGCCCGCGGACGGGATCCTTCATGAAGTGCACGACCAGCTGGGCGAAGGAGGCGGCATAGGCACCGTCGGCGTAGGGGAGCGCCTCGGCCGAGCCTTCGCGGACGTCGACGCCCGGAAGCCGCGACCGGGCGGCAGCGACGAACCCCGGGGTCGGGTCGATGGCGTCGACCCGGCCGGCGCCGAGCCGGTCGACGAGCACCGAGGTCAGCACCCCCGGCCCGCAGCCCACGTCGAGCACCCGCCCCTCGACGGGTAGGCCGACGAGGTCGGCGAACCGGGGTGCGAGGGGCTCGGAGAAACGGCCCATGAACCGTGCGTAGGAGTCTGCGCTGCCGAAGGCCATGGGAGGACAGTAGAACGTGGTCAGGCTTCGTGACGCCTGTCGTCGGCAGCTGTGGAGGCCCGGTCCGCGTCGTCCTCGACCAGCTCCTCGACCTCCGGGTCGCTGCGCCACAACGTCTCCGCCTCCGGGGGCTCTGGCGCACGGCGGGTCCGCCGGCCGACGAGGGGCTCGACCTGGGTGGCGTCGTCGACGAGCTCGGGTGCCTGGATCTGTCGGACCGGCGCCTCGAGCCGCTCGGGCGGCGAGAGCTCGCGCTCGCTGACCTGCAGATCACGGAACCGGCGGGCCGACACGAACACGCGGGTCTCGACGGTCCCGATGGTCTCGTTGTAGGCGTTGACCGTCGAGCCGAGCGCGCGCCCGAGCTTGTCGAACCGGTTGCCGAGCTGGCCCAGCCGCTCGTGCAGCTCGCGACCGAGGCGGAACACCTCCCGGGCCGTCTCCGCCAGCGCGGCCTGCTTCCAGCCGTAGGAGATGGCACGCAGCATCCCGATCAGCGTGGTGGGGGTGGCCAGCACGACGTCCTTGCCGATGGCGTACTCGTAGAGGTCCGGCATCTGGTCGAGCGCAGCGGAGAAGAACGCCTCGCTGGGCAGGAAGAGGACCACGAACTCCGGCGACTCGGCCGCCTTCCAGTACTGCTTGCTCGAGAGCTGGTCGACATGGGTGCGCACGTGCCGGGCGAACGACGCCAGGTGGGCGGCCTGCTGCGCCTCGTCATCGGTCTCGGCGGCATCGAGGAACGCGCTCAGCGGGACCTTGGAGTCGACGAAGACGTACTTGCCGTCGGCGAGGTTGACCCGCATGTCGGGCCGGAGCCGCTGCCCGTCGGCCTGGTTGGTCACCTGGAGGTCGAAGTCGCAGCGCTCGACCATGCCGGCCAGACGGGCGACGTTCTTGAGCGTGGTCTCCCCCCAGGAGCCGCGCACCTGCGGCTTGCGGAGCGCGGTGACCAGCGTCGCGGCCTCGCGGCGCATCGCCTCGCCGGCCTGGCGGACCGTCGAGACCTGGGCGCGGAGGTCGCTGGCCATCGCCACCCGCTCCTTCTCGACCTCGCCGAGGCGCGCCTGGAACTCCTTGAGGCTCTCGGCCACCGGCGCGAGCAGCCGCTCGGTGGCCTGCAGCCGCTGTGCGGACACGGCCTCGACCGCCTTGCCCTGCCGCTCGGCGACCTCGGTCGACAGGAGCCGGAACTGGTCGACCATGGCCTGCCGGTCGGCGGCGACCTCCTCGGCGCGCACGATCGCGGCATCGCGCTGGGCGACCGCCGCCGCGACGTCGGCGTCGGCCAGCGCCCCGGCCATCCGGGCCTCGGCCGCCTCCTTGCGGGCCACCGCGGCCTCGGCGCGCGCGTTGGCGAGCTCCTCCCTGGCGCGGGAGAGCTCACGCTCGTCGTGGCCTGCGGTCAGCGAGCGGCCGAGCCAGGCACCGACGAGCACACCCGCCACGAGGGAGAGCAGCACGAGTGCGACGGTCAGTGGAGCCATGACGGCATCGTGAACCACGGCACCGACAGCCCGGCGCAGCCCACGCCGTACTCTCTCGGATCGCCACGCGGCTGGGCGCGGCCAACTACTCTGCCGGTTATGCCTCTCCTCGTCGGCCGGGCCGCGACCGTCATTGCGGCGGCAGGGACCGCACTGGCGGTCGCCGTACCGCCAGCGCTCGCTGAGGTCACCGCGACGACCGACGACTTGGGCCACGTCTTCGTCGTGAGCGACGACCCGCTCGACGACCCGGTGAGCGTGGCGTGCGTCACCGGCATGGCCAACGTCAACGGCGCCTCAGCCGAGCCCGAGCTGGCCTGCCCGGACGTCACCACCGTGGTGGTGGACGCGGCCGAGGGCTCGCAGGCCGTCAACCTGGGCGGCGTCACAGAGCTGGCCTTCCCGGGGCTCGCCCGCAGCACCGTCGACGTCGACGACACCGACGCCGACTCGGTCACCGGGAGCGAGGCCCGCGACGTGGTGCACGCCGACGGCAAGGACACGGTGACCGGCGGCCTCGGCGACGACTGGGTGGACGGCGCCGGTACGGCGTCCGGAGGCGCAGGCGACGACGTCCTGCGCAACATCTCCAACGACGTCCAGGGCGGCACCGGCGACGACCGGATCGTCAACCCGGGCGGTGGCTCCATCAACGGAGGCGACGGCCGCGACGTCGTGGTCCAGGACTACACCGCGTCACCGGTGCAGCAGACCGTCACGCTCTACATCTCCAACGCGCTGCTCGGCCCCGCGCCCGGTGTCGGCATCTCGAGCACCGCGATCGAGGAGTACGACATCACCACGAGCAGCGGCGTCCGGGCGGACACGATCGACAGCACGGCGTACTCCGGAGTGCTGGTGGTCGAGACCCTCGCCGGAGACGACACCGTCCGGGGCGGACCCGGTGCGGACGTGGTCGACGCCGGACCCGGCAACGACTCGATCAACCCCGGCGGCGGGGCGGACCTGGTCCGCGGCGGCGACGGCGACGACACGATCTCGTCGCGGGACGGGGTCGCCGACTCCGTCGAGTGCGGTCCCGGCAACGACACGGTGATCGCGGATCGCTCCGACGCGCTGAGCGGGTGCGAGAACGTCTCCCTCCCGCCGCCGGAGACCAGCGTCATCGTGGGCGAGACGAAGGTGCGCAAGAACGACAAGGTCCTGTTCGCCTTCGCCGCCTCGGTGTCGAGCGCGACCTTCGAGTGCGCCATCGACACCGGCCCCTACAAGCCGTGCACCAGCCCCTACACGGTGAAGAGCCGCAAGCTCTCCGTCGGCAAGCACCTGCTGTCGGTGCGGGCGGTCCAGCCGGCCGGCAACCCCGATCCGACGCCGTCGACGCTGGTCTTCAAGGTCAAGCACAAGAAGAAGAAGCAGAAGAAGGCCCACGCTCACATCCCTGCGCACGCTCACGCGCAGGGCCACGCTCACGCGTAGCGCACGGTCCGCTGCGCGGAGGTGAAGCCGTAGAGCGCGAGCCCGGCCTCGCGGGCCAGCTCCACCGCCAGGCTGGTCGGCGCGCCCACCGCGACGAGCGCGCCGGTGCCCGCGGCCACCGCCTTCTGCACCAGTTCGAAGCCCGCCCGGCCGCTGACCACCAGCGCCGCGCCGCTCGGCGACTGCCCGGCGACCACCCGGGCGCCGGTGACCTTGTCGACCGCGTTGTGGCGCCCGACGTCCTCGCGGACGACGAGCAGCTCCCCGTCCGCGCCGGCCAGCGCCGCCGCATGCACGCCACCGGTCGTGGCGAAGACGGTCTGGGCCTCGCGGAGCCGGTCCGGGAGGGAGCGTACGACGTCCGCCGCCGGCAGCGGGCCGGACCAGGGACCGGCTGCCGGCGCCGCGAGCGCCTCCGCGATCGTGTCCTTGCCGCACACCCCGCACGCGGACGAGCCCGAACCCGTGTGCCGGTGGCCCGGGTCGCGGGTGGGCGGCCCGGCGAGGGTCACCGTGACCACGTTGAACTCCTGCTCGGGGGTCAGGTCCACGTCGGTGCAGTAGGCGATGGTCTGCGGGGGAGCGGTGATCAGCCCCTCGTGCACCAGCCAGCCCGCCGCGAGCTCGAAGTCGTGGCCCGGCGTGCGCATCGTGACCCAGACCCGCCGCGGTGGCGCGCCGGGCCAGGCCAGCCGGATCTCGAGTGGCTCCTCGGTGGCCAGCCGGTCCTCGTGGCGGCGCTCCCCGTCGGTGCTCAGCTCGTGCACGCGGGTGCGGATCGTCGGGCCGGGACGGCGTGCCTTCATGGACGTGGGTAGGCCTCCAGCACGGCGAGCTTGCGCGCGAGGTTGTCGGCCTGGTCGACGAGCCGGCGCCGGATGGAGAGGTCCAGGTCGCCGTCCGCGACCAGCGCCTCGGCCCGGTCCAGCGTCTCGCGGGTCAGCGAGGTGCGCGGGAAGAAGTGCTCGGCCGCGTCCGCGAGCACCCAGCCGCTGCGCACCCGGACCGTGCCGGGCAGATCGGCGAAGTAGCGCTCGACGTACGGCCCGGTGAGCTTCTCCTGCCCTCCGCGCCAGAAGCCGAGCCCGACCGCCTCGAGCTCGTAGTTGGGCAGGTCGGTCTCGCCGGTGAAGCAGCCCCACGCCCAGGCCTTGGCGCCGGCGTCGGGCAGCGAGGCGCGGGCGCCGGCGTGACGGACCCGGGCCACGGCGTTGGGGTCCGCCTCGAGCTGGCGGTCCAGCTCGGCCAGGTCGGCGGCACCGAGGGTCGCCAGGCGGACCAGGATCCGCCACCGCAGGTCGACGTCCAGAGGGATGCCGTCGGGCAGCTGGTCCCCGGACAGCCACGTGCGGAGGATCCCGGCCTCGGCGGTGGCGATGGCGGCCCGGAACGCCGCCAGCTGCTCCTCCGACGTGGGGTCCGCGGCGGCCAGCTTGGCGCGGGAGGCGCCGTGGACCTGCGCGACCGCTGCCTCCGGGTCCGGCTGCAGCGGGATGACCCAGCCGTAGACCCACGCCATCGTGCGCCGCGGCGTGTCCTCGGTGTCCTCGATCGGGAGGCTCCGCACCACGATGTCGAGCACGTCGACCGGGTCGACCGCGGCGTTGTGGAGGGCGCTGCGCACGTTGCTCCACACCCCGGCCCGGAGCAGCGGGTCCTCGACCTCCGGCAACAGCCCCTCCAGCGCGTCCATCGTCAGCTTGTCCGGGATGAGCAGCGCCCACGTGTCGTTGTAGGGGTCGAGCAGCACCGGCCGGTCACCGGCGTCGAAGGGCGTCTCGGCCGCCTCGATCTCGAGCACGTGATCGGTCCACGTGCCGTCATCCGCCGCCACCGCGGCGCGAAGGCGGTGCGGGCGGTCGGCCGGGTGCCCGGCGGGCGGCGTACGCCGGATGACCCCGGCGGCCCGATCCAGCTCGATGCGGTCGGGGCCCGCGGTGCGCAGCCAGTTGTCGGTGAAGGCCGCCATGTCCATGCCCACGTCGGAGGCGCCGGCCCGCTCCCAGCTCTCGAACAGGTCGTGCATCGTGGCGTTGCCGAACCGATGCCGCTCGAAGTGGTCGATCGCGCCCCGGAAGAAGACGTCGTCGCCCAGGGTGGCGTTGATCTGGCGGAGGATCGCGCAGCCCTTGGCGTAGGAGATGCCGTCGAAGTCCTGCAGGGCGGCGCTTGCGTCGACCGCGCCGTTGCCGGCCACTGGGTGGCTGCTGGGCCCCTGGTCGGCCGTCAGCCCCCACTGGCGCCGGGCGTAGGAGTCGCTGACCCACATGTCGGTGTACTCGGTGACGTCGGCGGTGACCCGGTTGCCCATGTACTCGGCGAACGACTCGTTGAGCCACAGGTCGTCCCACCAGGCCGGGGTGACAAGGTTGCCGAACCACTGGTGCGCCATCTCGTGCGCGATCGTGCTCGCGCGGGTGATCCGGACGCCCCGTGTCACCCGGCTGGTGAAGATGAGCGGGTCGCGGAAGGTGACGCAGCCGGGGTTCTCCATCGCGCCGGCGTTGAACTCCGGCACGAAGGCCTGGTGGTAGTCGCCGAACGGGTAGCGGATCCCGAAGAGCCGGTGCAGCTCGTCGAAGCTCTGCCTGGTCAGCGTGAACAGCTCGTCCGCGTCCTTGTCGAGGTCGGCGGCGATGCTGGCCCGTGCGCTCAGGCCGAGCGGGATCCCGTCGTGCTCGTCGCGCAGCACGTGGTAGGGACCGGCGACCAGCGTGACGAAGTAGGTCGACAGCGGCTGGCTCTGCTCGAACTCCCAGGTGCCCCTCTCGACCTGGGTGCCCGGTGCGTTGCCGATCACCACCCAGTCCTCGGGGGCGCGCACGTGCAGCGTGTACGGCGCCTTGAGGTCGGGCTGGTCGAAGCAGGCGAAGATCGTCGGCGCTGCGTCCATGAAGGACATGCCGTACACGTAGCTCTTGCCGTCGGCGGGGTCGGCGCTGCGGTGCAGCCCCTCGCCGTCGTTGCGGAACGGCATCGTCGCCTCGACCACGAGCTCGTGCTCGCCCTCGGTGAGCTCGAGCGGGAACCGCCCGCGCTCCAGCAGGTCCACGTCCAGGGGCCGCCCGTCGAGGCGGACCTGGGCGACCCGGACCGGCTTGAGGTCGAGGAAGGTGCTGCCGGCCCGGCTGCGGAACCGGATCGTCGTGACCGACTCGAAGGTGGCGTCGTCGCAGGCGAGGTCGAGGCTCACGTCGTACGACGTGAGGTCGAGGAGCTCGCGGCGGGCCAGCGCCTCGGTGCGCTGGAGGGAGGCGTAGGGGCTCGGCACCCGGCCAGCGTATTCCGGCCCGCGTATTACGACGCGACTCACCGAGCCTCAGGGTGGCTGTTGGACGGAGCCCGACGTAGAATGGAAGCTCCCACGAGAGGCGGGCCAGATCTTCTGAGGTCCGGCCCGCCGTGGCATTTCACAGGGCATTCCGGACACCTCGACCGAGGGTTCGCCGGCACTACGACGGTGTCGGACATCACCCCTGCGCCGGTTTGGGCGCGTGTTCGCTCCGCCCTAGGATGTAAGAGTCGCATCCGCGATCTACCGATTACTTTCGATCGCTCTCCAGCGAGGGCGGAAGGAGTGGGCCCGCCATGTCCGCGCAGCTGTACCTGTCCCGTCTCGTCGAGGACGGCCGGACCGACCGGAGCACTCCCCGGGTCCCGCTGCGCACCAGTGGGCTGACCCGGCAGCAGCGCCGCCTGCGGCGCGCGCTGGAGGACCGCAAGCACTGAGCCTCTGACCCCGCCGAGCCCCGCACCCCCCGGGCGGAACGGCGGTCGGACGTCCTGACCCCCACGGTCGTCGTCCGGCGACGGACCCCGAGCCCCTCCGGCTCGGGGTCCGTCGTGTTGCGGGGGGAAGGGAACCCGCACACTCCCGAGACAAGTCGGCCGCCGCCCGTGGTTCAAGCGAGGGGGCGGTGGTGGCAGGCTTCGGGCATGCCAGCCGAGCTCGGTCCCGAGACCTATCGCAGCGTCGACCTCCACCAGATCGGTGAGCACCGGT
>NZ_DASUFR010000122.1:0-24924 GCF_036274455.1 Nocardioides sp.
AGAGGTCCAGGCATACCCGGGTACCCGGGTAAACCGCCCCCCTCAGAGCTCGAGCTTGTAGCCCAGCCCGCGCACGGTGACGAGGTACTTCGGGTCGCCCGGGTCGGGCTCGATCTTGGCCCGCAGCCGCTTCACGTGCACGTCGAGCGTCTTGGTGTCGCCGACGTAGTCGCTGCCCCAGACGCGGTCGATGAGCTGTCCGCGGGTCAACACCCGGCCCGGGTTGCGCAGGAACATCTCCAGCAGCTCGAACTCCTTGAGCGGCAGCCTCAGCTCCTCACCGCCGACGGTGACGACATGGCGCTCGACGTCCATGCGGACCGGGCCGGCCTCGAGGGCGGCCGGAGAGAGGTCGGGCTCGCTGCCGCGCCGGAGCACCGCTCGGATGCGGGCGACCAGCTCGCGCGGCGAGTAGGGCTTGGTGACGTAGTCGTCGGCGCCGAGCTCGAGTCCGACCACCTTGTCGACCTCGTCGTCCTTGGCGCTGACCATGATCACCGGCACGCTCGAGGTCTGCCGGATGGTGCGGCAGACCTCGGTCCCGGGGATGCCGGGGAGCATCAGGTCGAGCAGCACGATGTCGGCGCCGAAGCGGTCGAACTCGGTGAGCGCGGTGTTGCCGTCGGCCGCGATCGCGACCTCGAAGCCTTCCTTGCGGAGCATGTAGGCCAGGGCCTCGCTGTAGCTCTCTTCGTCCTCGACGACGAGTACCCGGGTCACGTCAGTGCCTCTCTCGTGGGCTGGGTCCGGTCGGGCTCGATGGATCCCTCGGCCCCGAGGTCGTCCAGGTGCTGGGGCAGGCTCAGCGTGAACGTCGAGCCCTGGCCCTCCACGGACCACACCTTGATGTCGCCGCCGTTGGTGGCGGCGACGTGCTTGACGATGGACAGCCCGAGCCCGGTGCCGCCGGTCGAGCGGTGCCGGGCCGGGTCGACCCTGTAGAACCGCTCGAAGATGCGGTCGATCTCGTCGGGCGGGATGCCGATGCCCTGGTCGACGACCGAGATCTCGACCGAGCCGTCCTCGACCCTCGTGGTGACGAGCACGGTGGAGTCGGGGGCGGAGTAGGACACGGCGTTCGCCACCAGGTTGACCACCGCCGCGGTCACCTGCTCCTCGCTGCCGAACACCTCGAGCCCCGGCGTCCCGCCGGTCACGATCTCGATGTGCTTGGAGTCGGCGTCGATGGCGCTGGTGTCGACCGCCACGCCGATGACGTCGTCGATGCTGACGGCGGACGGGGTCTCCAGCGGGTCGTCGGCCTGCAGGCGGGACAGCTCGATGATCTGCTGGACCAGGCGGGTGAGCCGGTCGCTCTCGGTGAGCATCCGGTCCGCGAACCGCTTGACCGCCTCGGGATCGTCGCTGGCGTCGGCGACCGCCTCGGCGAGCAGCTTGATGGCTCCGACCGGGGTCTTGAGCTCGTGGCTGACGTTGGCCACGAAGTCGCGGCGTACCGCCTCGACGCGACGCTCGCGGGTGCGGTCCTCCACCAGCGCGAGGACCAGCCGGGAGCCCAGCGGCGCCACCCGGGCGGTGACGTGCCGGGCCGGTGCGGAGGGGCGGCTCATCAGCAGCTCGGTCTCGCGGATCTGGCCGTCCCGGCGTACGTCGTGGACCAGCTTGTCGAGCTCCTCGGAGACCAGCTGGGTGCCGCGGACCAGGCCGAGGGCGTACGCCGGCGCGGACGCCTTCACGACAGTGTCAGTGTCGTCGACGATGACCGCGCTGCTGCGCAGCACGCTGAGGACCGTCGCGACCTCCGGGGGCACGACCGGCTCGTCGGCGACCGGCGTCGTGGACTGCTGGCGGTCGCTGATGTGCCAGGCCAGCACCGCGCCCGCGGCGACGACGGCTCCGAGGACGGCGGCGAGGAACGCCTGTGTCGTCGGGTCCACGTCGTCGATGGTAGGGCTGCGATCGCAAGACCTTCGCTTCTCGACCGCCGGGGCACCGAACGTTCACGTCGAGTTCACGTCCCGACCCCGGCCGGACACCTTGCCCACCTACGGTCCAGCCATGCGTGAAGCCTTCCACGACCAGCTGGAGTCGATCTTCGACGACCTCGCGGCGATCTGCTCCCAGGTCGAGGACGCGGTCTCCAGTGCCACCGACGCCCTCCTGAAGGGCGACGCCACGACCGCCGAGCGGGTGATCAGCTCCGATGCCGCCATCGACCGGGCCCGCGAGCGCGTCGAGGAGACAGCGTTCTCGCTGCTCTCGCTGCAGGCCCCGGTGGCCGGCGACCTGCGCGTCGTCGTGGCCGCGCTACGGATGGTCACCGAGCTCGAGCGGATGGGCGACCTGTCCGTGCACGTCGCCAAGATCGCCCGGCTGCGGGTGCCCCACGTCGCCGTACCCGAGGAGATCCGGCCGACCATCAGCCGGATGGCCGAGGTCGCCGAGGACATGGTCCGGCGGGTGCAGGACGTGATCACCACCCGCGACGTGGCCACCGCCATCGAGGTCGGCAGGGACGACGAGGAGATGGACCAGCTCCGGCGCCAGAGCTTCACCGAGCTGCTCTCCGACAGCTGGTCCCACGGCGTCGAGGCCGCCGTCGACGTGGCGCTCCTGGGCCGCTACTACGAGCGGATCGCCGACCACGCGGTCTCGGTCGCCAACCGGGTGGTGTTCGTGGTCACCGGCGAGTTTCCGGCCGCCCTCCGCGCCTGAGCGAACGTTGATTCGGGACTTCCGCCGGTTGATTCGCCACATCTGCCGGTTGGTTCGGCATAACTGCCGGTCGAGTCGGCAGTCAGAAACGGCAGAGGTCCGGAGTCAACCGGCAGAGGCCCGGAGTCAACCGGCGGAAGTCCGGAGTCAACCGGCGGAAATCCGGAGTCAACCGGCGGAAGTCCGGAGTCAACGGCCCTGGTTGGCAACCGCGGCGGCGGCCTCGGCGGCAGCGTCGGGGTCGAGGTAGCGACCACCGGCGACGGTGGGCCGCAGAGAGTCGTCGAGCTCGTAGACCAGTGGCATGCCGGTCGGGATGTTGAGCCCGGCGATGTCCTCGTCGCCGATCTGGTCGAGGTGCTTGACCAGCGCGCGCAGGCTGTTGCCGTGTGCCGCGACGAGCACCGTCAGGCCGGCGCGCAGGTCGGCGGTGATGTCGGACTCCCAGTAGGGCAGGAACCGCGCGATCACGTCCTTGAGGCACTCGGTGCGCGGCATCTCGTCGCCGAGGCCGGCATACCGGGGGTCGCCGGCCTGGGACCACTCCGAGGAGTCCTCGATCGGCGGCGGGGGTACGTCGAACGAGCGGCGCCAGAGCATGAACTGCTCCTCGCCGTACTCCTCGCGGATCTGCGCCTTGTTCTTGCCCTGGAGCGCGCCGTAGTGGCGCTCGTTGAGCCGCCACGACCGGCGCACCGGGATCCAGTGCCGGTCTGCCACGTCGAGCGAGATCCCGGCGGTCGTGATCGCGCGCCGCAGGAGCGAGGTGTGGACGACGTCCGGGGCGAGTCCGGCGTCCTTGAGCTGCTGCCCGCCGCGCTCGGCCTCGGCCCGCCCCCGCTCGCTGAGGGGTACGTCGACCCAGCCGGTGAAGAGGTTCTCCGCGTTCCAGACGCTCTCACCGTGGCGCAGCAGGACCAGCGTGTGGGTCATCAGCCCTCGCCGACGCCCGTGCAGTCGTAGGGCTCGCCCGGGGTGGCCGTCGAGCTCGCGGATGCGCTGGGGCTGGCGCCGGCCGACCCGCTCGGCTGGGAGGCGGAGCTGTCAAGGCCTTCGAAGTAGTTGCAGGCATAGACGATCGGCACCGGCATCGTGACCGAGTCGCCGCTGTCGAAGCTCAGCGTCAGCTCGGCGACCTGGCCGGGGGTGAAGTCGCCACTCACGGTGATCGGGTCCTGGTCGGCGAGGTTGACGAAGCCCCGCGCCGGGATCTCGATGGAGAGTTCGGAGGGCTCGACCGTCAGGTCGCTCCACTCACCGGAGCCGGCGACCCCCGTCAGCTCGTAGGCCTTGGTCGCCTTGTTGTTGCTGAGGGAGGCGATGAAGGTGCCCGAGTTGGCCTGTGCGGAGACGATCACGGCGGAGAGGACGTCGACGTCCTGCGAGCGGTCGTCGGTGCCCGCACCCGGTGTGTAGATCTGGTCGGTCGCCTTGTCGAAGCCGCACGAACCGAGGAGCGGCAGGGTGAGGAGGAGGGCACCTGCCACCAGCCGGAGCGAGCGTCGGGGCTGCATGGCACAGAACACTAATGGACGTGCGACGGACTCCTAGAGCGGCTCCTGCGAGAGGCCGACGTAGGTGCCCGCGAAGGCCATTCCGACCACCACCAGGACGGTGTAGGTGCCGGCCACCCAGAGCAGTCTGGTGGCCCCGATCTTCAGCCCCAGCTTGAGCGGCAGGTAGGTCCAGCCGTCCTCGTTGTCGGGCACCAGCCCCCACAGCGCGGTCAGCAGGTGGATCCCGATGCCGAGCAGGGCGGCCAGCGCGGTCATCAGCAGCTCCGGCGGGGCGCCCGTCGCCTGGCCGCCCCACCCACCGTAGGAGAGGAACGCCGGGTAGAGCGCGAACGACGCCGCCCAGGGCAGCCAGGACCAGAACCCCTTGCGGATCCACACCCACTGGCCGGCCAGCCCGATGGCCAGCGAGAGGAGGTACGCCGCGCCGGCGTACCGCCCGTTGGCGATCGACAGCGGCACCACGAGGAAGACCGCCAGCGCGAGGCAGAACCACACCGTGCCGGGGTCCAGCCGCCCGTCGGCCAGCGGCTTGCCGGTGCGGTGGTGGCGGGCGTCGCGACCTCGGTCGACCACGTCGTTGAACCAGCCCAGGATCACCTGGCCGACCAGCACGGTGGCGAGCACCAGCAGCAGCTCCCGGCTGGGACGGCCGGTCAGCGCGGCGGCGACCGCCATCCCGACCGCGGTGACCAGGGCCTGGCGCGGGTGCGCGGCCCGGACCAGCAGGATCGGCGTCAGGTCGCCGAGCCGGAACGGTCGCTGGGCCGTGGGCTCGGTCGTGGGCTCGGTCGTGGGCTCGGGCTCGGCCGTGGCGAGAGGCGCTGGTGGGGCTGCAGCGGCGGGATCATCCACAGGCTGGACCTCGCGCGGGGGTTCCGCGACCTCGTTCGCGGAGGTCCTCGCGCGGCGCCAGCGGCCCTGTTTCCCCATGCCTCGCAGTATCGACCACGAGGTGCCCCAGGCCGGGCCACGGTGCCGATGACCTGCGACTTCACCTGTGGAGAACCTGAGAGAAGGCCAAGGCCGCGCTGGCCCCGGCCCCTTCCCGCAGCACGCCGGACCCACCTTTGTCAAGCCCGGATTGTGCCTCTGACCTGCGGAAACGATGATCGGCGACGACCAGTGGCGTGTTAGACTGGTCACCTAGGAAGGGGAACTCCACATATGACTTTCACCGTCGGCGAAACGGTCGTCTACCCGAATCACGGAGCGGCCGTCATCGAGGACATCGAGATGCGGACGATCAAGGGGGAGGACCGGCAGTACCTCGTGCTGCGCATTGTCGCCCAACAGGACCTCGTGGTCCGCGTCCCGGCCTGCAACCTGGACCTCGTCGGCGTCCGCGACGTCGTGGACAAGGAGGGCCTCGACCGGGTCTTCGACGTCCTCCGCGCAGCGCACGTCGAGGAGCCGACCAACTGGTCGCGCCGCTACAAGGCCAACCTCGAGAAGCTGCACAGCGGTGACGTGATGAAGGTGGCCGAGGTCGTCCGCGACCTCTGGCGCCGCGAGCGTGACCGGGGCCTGTCGGCCGGCGAGAAGCGGATGCTGGCCAAGGCGCGCCAGATCCTCGTCTCCGAGCTGGCGCTGGCCGAGCACACCAACGAGGACAAGGCCGAGGCTCTCCTCGACGAGGTGCTCGCCTCCTGAGCGACGCCCTGTCAGACAACCGCGTCGACCCGTCCGAGCCTCGGCTCGGGCGGGTCGACGCGTTGGGGGCGGTGATCGAGACCGGCCGCGGTCACCTGCCCTTCACCCTCGTGCACGGTGAGCCCCTGGTCGCGGCGGCCGCCTGGGCGCTGGGGGAGGCCGGGGTGACGATCGTCGACCTGGGCACCTCGTGGGAGTCGATCGAGGACGCCGATACCCCGTTCGTCCTGCACGACCCGCTCTGCCCGATGACTCCACCGACGTTCGTGGCCGAGTGCGTCCGGCATGCCGAGGAGAGCTCGGCGGTCACGGTCGGCGTCCGACCGGTCACCGACACCGTCAAGCAGCTCCACCACGACCGGGTCGGCGACACCGTCGACCGTGGCGAACTGGTCCAGGTCGTCTCCCCGGTGGTGCTGCCGGCCGCCGTGGTCGCCGCGCTCGACGCGCTGCCCACCACCGACTTCGCCGAGCTGGTGGCCGGCCTGGCGCGGCGGTTCCCGGTCGAGACCCTCGTGGCCCCGGCCGAGGCCCGCCGGGTCGCCGACGACGCGGACGTCCGGGTCCTGGAGGCCCTCACCGCGCCTTGAGCAGCCGCTCGGCCCCCGCGAGGTCCTCGGGGAAGGTGACCTTGAGGTTGGTGGCGCCGCTCGGGACGGCCATCACCGGCAGGTCGGTGTAGCGCTCGAAGCAGGCGGCGGTGTCGGTGCTCTCGTAGCCGTCCTCGGCCGCCCGGCGGTGTGCCTCCAGCAGGGGTACGGCGCGGAACGCCTGCGGCGTCTGCACGCCCGCGAGTCCCTCTGTCACCGGCCGCAGGTCCCGGCCCAGCAGCCCGGGCAGGGCGAGCACAGGAAGGGCCCCGCCGTGCTCGCGCGCTGCGGCGATCGTGGCCTCGAACAGCTCGGGGTGGGCCAGTGGCCGGGCGCCGTCGTGGACGGCGATCACGTCGACCTCGCCGGCGGCGACATCCTCGGCGAGGGCGCGCAGTGCGGCGTACTCCGAGGCGTGCCTGGTTGCGCCGCCCGGCACCAGCCGGGCCTCGTGCTCGCCGAGCAGCGGGGCCACGGCCTCGCGGACGGCGTCCTCGTCGCCCGGCCGGATGCCGATCACCAGCCGGGTGACCTCGGGGACGGCGAGCACGGTGCGCAGCGACTGGCCGAGCACGGTGGTGTCGCCCAGCGGGAGCAGCACCTTGTTGGTCGCCGCGCCGACCCGGTTCCCGGAGCCCGCGGCAAGGATCACGACGGCGGCGGACACGGGGACACTGTGGCACGCGATCCGCGTGAGGTTAGTCGACGCGGGTGATGATCCGGCGGCCGACCAGCCAGGCGGCCAGCGGGATGCCGAGGCGGACGAACCCGATGCCGGACTCGAGGATCTCCGACTCGTGGGTCACCTCGAGCCAGTGCAGGATCACGACCGAGAGCAGGAGGTAGCCGACCAGCAGCATCGGTCGCGCCTCGCGCGGCAGCCGCTTCGAGGACGCCGAGGCGAACGCGGAGTCGCTGGCGAGGGAGTAGAGGATGCCGAAGACCACGACCACGACCACCGGCAGCCCCAGCAGCCCGCCGAGGAAGGACACGTAGTCGGCCTGGCTCATCACCAGCCAGGAGAAGACGACCAGTGCGGTGAGCAGGACCGACAGCGTCGCCGGGACCCGGCCGCGGCGCACCAGCGACCACAGCACGATCCCGATGGCCGCCACGGTGACCATCAGGTCGACCGCCGGGTAGGAGAACGCCACGGGCAGCTCGAAGGCGGAGACGATGCTGGCCGGGATGTTCCAGACGCCGACCACGATGAGCGCGGACCCGAGCTCGTCGCCGTACCCCCCGGCGCTGCGGCGCATCAGCCAGGTGCCGGTGGCCACGGCGGCGGCGGCGAGGACGAGCACCAGCCAGCGGCTGATCCCGCCGTAGGGCACGTCGTTGTTGAGCGACTGCAACGCGCGGGTGTCGAACTGGAGCACACCGGCCATGGCAAGTGAGCTGCCCGCGATCTGCAGGAGGAACGGCGCCGCCAGCAGGAATGCACCGAGGTAGATCACTCGCTCCTTGGCCTCGACGAAGTCCTCCGATGGCGGGAAGCGGGTGACGACCGCGACCGTCACGACCAGGAGCAGGACCGAGCCCACGGTGCGTACGACGGACAGCGGCTGGTTCTGCACGAGGTCGACCCACAGGCTCCACTCGCTCACCAGCCCGGTCCACAGCTTGACCGCCACGACTCCGGCGAAGATCACCAGCGCCCACCTCGCCGAGAGCCGACGAAGCTGTGGCTCGAGGCTGGTCGAGACGTCGAAGGCCAGGTCGACCACGACCACTGCCGACACGAACAGCAGCGGCAGGGACAACCCGGACAGGCTCTCGATCGAGGTGTCCAGGGAGAAGGCGAGGATGCCGAAGGACCCCGTGCCCGCGGTCTCGTGGTGGATCAGCAGGAGCCCGAGGAAGAACGCGCCGAGGGCGAGCACGACGACGACCCGGAGCACCGCGGTGAGCACCCGGCTGACCCGGGGCTGCCACGCCAGCGCGGCCGAGACCAGCAGGGCACCGATCGCGGTGAGGAAGCCGGCGTGCACGATCGCCGGGCCGTGCCGCATCACCCAGCTGTCGATGGTCGGCACCGACGGCGGTTTGTCCAGGGTGACCATCGTCAGGCCGAAGCCGACCGCGACCAGCAGCCGCACGGTCGGCGCGGCGTCGAGCGCACCCCAGAACAGCAGGGTGAACCCGGTGAAGAAGGCCAGCAGGGTCAGTCCGTAGGCGCCGACCGGGAGCAGGTTGAGCTCGTGCGAGCCGCCGAGCGAGAGCACGTCGCCCCGGCGCCACCAGCCCGAGAGCAGCATCGAGCCGAGGAGGACGCCGAGCAGCACCAGCCCGGCCCGCGCGAGCTGGCGCTCCAGCCGGGAGAGGGCGTCGAGCCGCAGCCTGCCGTCCCGCACCGGGTCCCGGAACGCCGCGGTCAGGAACGGGCCGAGCACCGAAGCGAGCAGGGCGCGGAGCCGCGCGAGCCGGCCGCCTGGCAGCCGCTGGTCGACCGGGACGTCGGTCATGGTGACACCACCACCTCGGCCAGGCCACCGGTCGCGGGGACCAGGAGGTGTCCGTCGTCGGTGCGTCCGATGCGCGGGACCCCGACCACCTGGAAGGGCATCACGCCCGGCTCCCACGAGCCGAGGTAGCGGCCGGTGCGCAGGTCGTGGACCGAGAGCCGATAGTCGGGGTCGGTCAGCCCCATCGCGATGCCGGACTCGACCAGCAGCACCCGCCCGTCGGCGATGACCGGCTGCCCGGAGAGGCCGTGGTGGAGCTGGAGCGACCAGAGCTCGCTACCGTCGGCGGCCGACCGCGCGGTGACCCGGTTGGTCGTGTCGACGGCGACGGCGACGCCGTCCTGGACCGCCGGGCCCAGGAACGACGGGATCCCCGGCTGCTCGACGAACCAGCGGACCTCGCCGGTCGCGACGTCGTAGCCGCCGATGCCCGCCGGAGCCTGCGCTCCGACCGTCTGGGCCACCACCGTGTCGCCGGCCACGGCCGGAGGACCGAAGAGATAGGTGTCGCCGGCCCGCCACAGCGGCGTCCCGGTGGCTCCGTCGTAGCGGGTGAGGGCGCCGCCCGCGTAGAGGACGTCGCCGCCGGGCAGCGGCACCGGCCTCGCGACCGACAGTGCGTCCGGCACCGCGGCCGTCCAGCGGGTCCGGCCGGTCACCCGGTCGACCGCGATCAGCCCCACGTCGGGGCTGCCGGCCACGACCTGGTCGCCGTCGACGGCGGGCTGCGACTGGAGGTTGCCGGCCCCGGCCGGCACCGACCACGACACTGCGCCGTCGGCCACCCGGATCGCCTGGAGCTGGTCACCGACACGGGTGTAGGCGGTGCCGTCGCCCGCGACCGCGCCGAGCTGGAGCCCGGAGGGCGTCGTCGTCAGCGTCGTGCTCGCTTCGTCGGGTGGGACCCGCAGCAGGTCTTGGCCGCCGGCCATCACCACGGAGTCCCCGACCGGGACCGGCTCCTCGTTCGGCACCGTGGGGGTGGTCCGGAACCGCAGGCGGAGCCCGACGCCGACGGCAGCGTCCTCGCGGCTTCCGGTGACGGGGTAGGCGAAGAGCGCGCCACTGCCCAGCGCGTTGGCCACGCTGAGGCTGAAGACGATGTCGTCCCCGACCAGGGCCGGGGTCACGTCGACCAGGCTGGTGTCGTCCGCGACGGGGAAGGGCAGCCGCCACTCATCGACGACCCGTCCGCGCCGCGCGTCGAGGAGCACGACCCGTCCCTCGTCGGTGGTGGTCACCACCTCGTCCCCGACGACGACGCTCGCCGAGTCGGTGCCGGGCATCTTGCGGGTCCAGAGGCGGTCACCGGTGGCGAGGTCGAGGACGACCAGCCGGTCGTTGAGGCCGGACGTCACCACCACCCCGCTCCCGACGCTCAACGGGTGGTCCACACCGCGGGTGCCCCCGACCCACCTCTCGTCTCCGTCGGATGCCGAGTAGGCGTGCACCAGCCCGTTGTGGTCGGCGACGATCACGAGCGACGCCCCGGCGTCAAGGACCGGCCCCTGGTCGATGCCGTCGTCGATCGTGCGGGACCAGCGCACCGCGCCGTCCTCGACGTCCACGGCCACCACCCCGCCGGCCACGTCCGCGACGTAGGCGGTCGCACCCTCGACCGCTGCAGGGGTGCGGGCCGGACTCGGGAGTCCCAGCTCCCACTCGGTGGCCCCGTCACCGAGGTCGAGCATGGTCAGCGTCGCGTCGTCGGTCGCGACCAGGACCCCCGCGTCGGTGAGGCTGGGGCTCGACGACGCGACGTCGCCGAGCCGGCGCACCCAGAACGCGTGCCCGTCCGCCAACGAGAGCGCCCAGATCCTCCGGGTGCGGTCGGCCACGACGAGACGGTCGCCCGCGACCTGTGGCGTGGCCATGACCGGCTGGCCGAGGTCGACCCGCCACCGTGGTTCGCCGGTGTCCCGGCTGCGCGCCGTCACCTGTCCGTCGCGCTCGGCCGTCACCACGACGTCCCCATCGGTCACCGCAGGGAACAGCGGTGGAGCCGGGCGAACGTCGCTCCACGCGAGCCTCGAGCCCAGGCGGCCGTCCGCGACGGCCAGGCTGCGGTGGCCGTCGAACGCCTCGGCCCCGCCGGCGACAGGCTCGGCCTCCGCCGCGCCGGGCGCGCCCCCGTCGGCGTACCAGTTGCCGGCCGCGCCGTGGAACTCGACCAGCTCCTCGCTCACCTCGGTGCCGGCCGCCTCGTTGGTCTCGACGGTCCGCACGGTGCCGTAGCCCGGGCAGGTCCACTCCTGGGTCTCGACCACGACGTCCGGCTGGCCCTCGCTCGCAAAGGTCGTCTCGCTGTCCCAGCGGGAGCAGCCCTCGAAGGAGTCGCCGCCGACCTCGACCGTCCCCACCTCGGACACCGTGGTGTGGAGCCGGAGCGGAGTGCTGCCGAAGGCACCGTCGTAGTCAAGCTCTGCGCCCTCGTGCGGGTCCAGCACGTAGACCGGTGCCATCGGGTCGAGCGGCTGCATCGAGCCGGTCTCGTCGACCAGCCCCAGCTGTACGACCTCGTCGGCCACGGTCGCGAACCAGCTGCTCGTGGAGCGTGGCCCGGCCCCGGGGTAGCTCGTGTAGTCGCGGGTGATCTCGACGGCCTCGACGACGTCGTCCGACCCGAAGCCGAGCATCGTGTTCTGGTCGACCACCTGGCTGGTGCGGGTGCCGGACGGCTTCTGGTGGTCCTGGACCGCGTAGACCCACGTGGTGCCGAGCTCGGCGGGGAACACCTCCCGCGTCGCGGCCGCCGCGTCCGGCGAGCCCGACACCCGGACCACGGCGACGACGGCGACCGGGACCAGCACGATCGCAGGCAGCCACCCCGCGAGGACCCGCCCGGCCTTCACAGTCCTGCCACCTTCAGAGGTCGTCCGGGATCTCGGCGGTCATCACGTCGTCGCCCCCGAAGGCGGCGTCCTGCCAGACCAGCCGGTTGCCGGACATGGAGGGGAACCCCTGCTGGCCGCCCTCGGGCACCAGGTTGTAGATCTTCCCGGTCGCCAGCGAGGCCAGGTAGAGGTCGGTCTCGGGGAACGGCGAGGTGCCGCCGGCCACGCCGGCGGTGAGCGCGCCGGTCCGCTCGGCCCAGACGATGTACTTCTCGTTCATCGTGACGCCGAACGGCGCCGCGCTGTTGCTGAGCCGGAATGTCTGGCCGTCGCCGGTGATCAGCTCCGCGTGACCGCTGTCGTCGACCGCGACGACGCTGCGACCGTACGCCGCCACGAAGATGACCGCGCCCCGGAGCTGGCCGACCTGGGTGACGTCGGTCCCGGGCTGCCAGACCAGCACCTTGCCGCCGTCGGTGCCGATGCCGACCACGCCGGCGCCGGTGCCGAGGCCGGTGACGGTGTCGCCGGCCAGGCCCCTGACCTTGGTGGTGGACAGCTGGCCGTTGAGGTCGGCGAAGGTGACCGTGCCGTCGGAGCCTGCCCAGGCCGCCCCGGCGTCGGACCCGGCAAGCCCCGCGGCGAGGGCCGCCTGGAACGGCTTCACGGTGTCGAGCTTCCGGGACGAGCCGTCGGGTGCGTAGCGGATGATGTCGCCGTTGAGGTCGAGGGTGAGGAGCGCCTCGCCGTCGAAGGCGACGTCGGCGACGTTCGAGCTCGCCCCCAGGGTGGTCCCGGCTCCGCCGAGCCTGGTCGAGGCGAGGTAGCCGAAGGAGTCGAAGGCGCTGCTGCCGCTGAGGTCGAGCCAGGCGACGTCGTCCCCGCTGACGACCGGGTGCTGCTGGGTGGACGGCGAGGCGGACACGGTGTCGCCCGCGAGCGCACCGATGTCGGGACAGCCGGCGCAGATCTTGTTCGCGTCGAAGACCTCACGCTCGGTGCGCAGCACCACCGGGTCGAGCTGGGAGTCGAGGGTCACCTGCTCGACGGCGGCCCGCGCGTCGAGGAAGCCGGAGGTCGGCCCGAGCCGGGTGGTCAGGGCGGCGTACACGACCCGGTCGAAGGCCTGCGCCAGCGGAGAGTCGTTGCCGGGCTGGCCGTCGATCCGCGCCAGCCGGACCCGGATCGACCAGAGCGCGTTGTTCCAGATCGCCGAGTTGTAGTGGACGCCGCCCTGGTCCTGGCTGCTGAAGCCGAGCAGCTGGAGCCGGTAGCCCGGGTCGAGCGCGCGCAGGTAGTCGTCGAAGTCGTTCCCGTTGAGCATGTAGCGCAGCGACAGGCTGCCGTCCGGGTTGCGGGTGCAGAAGACGGTCTCCGCGGTGTAGCCGGTGCAGCCACCCTCGAAGATCGCCACGCTGTCGGTGCCCTTGACCCGGTTGCCGATGACGTTGCCGAAGTAGTCGGAGAAGCTCTCGTTGAGCGCACCGGACTGGCCGGTGTACTTCAGCCCGGCCGACGTCGACGTGACGCCGTGGGTGATCTCGTGGCCGGCGGTGTCGATCTCGACCTCGGTCACCTCGGCCTGGCCCTGGCTGGTCGTGCACGGGTTGCCGTAGACCATCTGCGGCTGCTTCAGCGCGTCGGTGAAGAAGGAGTTGCAGAAGTCCGACGGGCCGTAGTGCACCGAGCTCACCATCGAGCCGCCCTTGCCGTCCCACGAGTTGCGGCCCAGCGTCGCGTAGTAGTCGTAGACGTCGCGGCTCAGCGCCTGCGCCGCGATCTGCTCGCCGTCGCGGATCGTGGTGTCCGGGCTGACCACGAGCTTGCCGGGCAGCTGGCTCGAGCTCCGCACCCGCGCGGCGTCGTACGTCGAGATGCCGCCCGCCCCCGTCGTCCCGTCCCAGGAGGGCGTGGTGGTGTCGACCAGCGCCACGCCCTGGTCGGTCCGGAGCCCGTGCGCCACGAGCGTCCCCCCGATGGGGTTGGGGCCGGTGACCTCGACCGAGTTGGGGTCGGGGGCCACTGGGGTCGTCACGGACGAGATGGCCCCGGACCGAGCTGGAACGGAGCCAAGACGTCCGTCACTACCCCGAGCGCCCGACAGGTTGACCCGGTGGAGGTACGCCGCCGCCTCCGCGGCCCAGGGCAGCGCCACCCGGCCAGCCCCGGTGACCTGCTCGACGCTGAGGATGCCGCCGTCGGTCGCGTCGATGAAGTAGGCGGCCGCGGCCAGCGGCGCGGCGAGGTCACCGGTCGTCGCCACCGTGACCTGCCAGGCCAGCAGCCCGGTGCCGCGGGGCATGACGACCAGAGTCGGTGGTGCCTGGGCGGTGCCGCCCGAGGCCTGCTCGGCGATCGCCCGGGCCTGGTCGGCCGGCACCGTCGGCGAGGTCGACACGGTCAGCCCCGGGAAGACCCGGCCGCGGACCCCGGTCACCCGGCCCTCGCGCGTGAGGAGGACGAGGGAGGCGTCGTGCACCGGCACCGCGCCGACCACCTGGCCGGCCCTGGTCGACGTGATCCCGGGGACGGTCTGGGAGTCGGGTTGGCCCAGCACCAGCACCGACGAGTCGACGCCGAACAGGTCCGGTCCATAGGCGTCCATGAACGCGGCCGGCGCGCCGGGCCAGGACCCGCCGGTCAGCTCGGCGAGGAAGCCGGTGACGTCGTCCTGCCGCCCGACCCAGCCGGTGTGGGTCTCCTTGCGCAGGGCGTCGATCGCGCGCTGCAGCGAGGCGAGCCGGGTCTGCACGTCCGAGCCGCCGGTCGCGCCGCCGGTGCCCGACCCGGCCTGGTGGTCGCGGACCCAGGCGTCGGAGACGATGAGCGTCGTGGGCTTGCCCGACGGGCCGTCGCCCACGCCGACATCGGTGTCGCAACCCGCGGCGAGCATCGCGAGCACCGCGACAAGAGGAGCCGGCCACCAACGGCGGCTCGACACTGGGCGGGGCGCACGGGTGGTCGTCATCATCGCTACGCGATGGTCGAGGGCGCGCGGCTCCGGCGTCAATGACCCGTCCGGGTCCACGGAAGATAGTCAGATTTCATCGCCCCAGGGCCTCCCGGCGAAGCACCCCGACCTGACAGCATGCCCGCAGCAGGGCGCGCGTCGCGGCGTACCGGCCTGCCATGGACCCGACCGTCGATCGCCTGAGGAGTGATCTCACGTGGCATGTCCTACGTGTTCGTCCGTCAACCCGGAGGTGGCCACCTACTGCTACCGCTGCGGGACGACGCTGCGGGCCGGCGACGCCAAGCGCCAGGGGACCTACGCCGTCCAGTCCGCCGAGGGCGTGACCCAGTTCGCGGTCATCTCGACGGTGATGCCCCACACCTCGAGGCACTCCGCGGACAACTACCGCTGGGCGATGATCCTCGCCGGGACGCTGATCCTCGCCACGACGGCGCTCGGCCTGCTGCCGATCGCGATCGCCGCGGCAGCCTTCCTGGTGCCGCTGGCCTACCTCGTCTACATCGACGACGTGAACCTCTGGGAGGAGGCGCCCACCGCCGTCGTGGTCGGGCTGTTCATCGCGACCGGTGCGCTCGCGGTGCTGATCTCGATGTTCTTCTTCGAGTGGGTCTTCGACGGCCAGTGGGCCAGCTTCGTCGGCGGCACCCGCGCCCGCGGCGGCATCAGCTCGATGTCGTTCTCGGCGCTGCTGATCTTCGCGGTGCTGCTTCCGGTCGTGGCCGAGGTGGCCAAGAACCTCTTCGCCGTGCTGCTGGCCTCCCGGCCCGAGTTCGACGACATGATCGATGGGCTCACCTTCGGCGTGGCGGCCGGCACGGCGTACGCCGCCTTCGAGACCTGCGTCGTCTACTCCTCGGTCTTCACCGCCCAGGACTTCCGCACGACCGACGGCATCTCCACCTGGCTGGTGGTGGTGGCCAATGTCATGGTGGTCAAGTCGCTGATCTACGGCACCGCGACCGGGATCGCGGTGGCGTCGTACTCCGGCAAGGGCGAGGGGTACGACGGGTTCACGCCGGCCTACTTCGCCAACTTCGGCCTCGCGGTCGTCGCCAACGTCGCCTACTGGCTCGGCGTGCGCCTGCTGGCCTACGTGCCGTTCGGCAACGCGCTGGGCCTCATCTGGGGCTTCCTGATCCTCATCGCCCTGGTGATCAAGATCCGGATGATGCTGCAGGTCGCGCTGCTCGAGGCCGCCGTCGAGGCCGCCGCCAAGGGCGACGGCTCCGACGACCGGCGCTCGACCTACGTCGAGACCTACTGCCCCGAGTGCGAGAACCTCCTGCTCACCAACGCCTCGTTCTGCATCGTCTGCGGCACGTCGGTGCGCTCGAGCTCGGTGCGGGCCCGGCGGGCGATGGGGATGCCGGCCGTCCCGGCGGGTGTCGGCGCGGCGCCACCGGACACACCGGCGCTGCCGCCCGCCGAGGAGGACGCCCCGCAGGCCGACGGAGGTGCGGAGCAGTGAGCGCGCCCCAGACCACTCCGCCGGTCCGGTCGACCGAGGAGTACTTCAACAACAGCCGGCTCCGGGTGATCGGGCTGATCCTGGCCGCGACCGTGGCGGTCGGCGCGCTCGGTGGTCTCGCCGGCGTCGTCTTCGACCCGGAGCCGGTCTCCAAGGACCACGTGATCCAACCCGGCAGCGACGGCGAGACCCGGCTCCAGCCCCAGCGCCTGGGCGGGCCCGGCAGCTCCGCGCCGCACCGGAGCGACCTCACGGTGCCCTACGCCGTGCGGGTGCCGAGCGTCAGCAGCACCGAGAGCCCCGGCACCGTGGGATCGATCTCGCCGGGCACGACGAGCTCCTCGGGCGCGGCGACCGGGTCCCCGGCGCCCACCCCGGGCGGCGAGCCGACCGTGCCCAGCGGCTCGGGCACGGCGACGATCGAGGCCACCGGTGTCGACATCTACATCCCGCCGGGCTGGAGCATCTACAACCAGAACGAGAACCAGGTCTACTTCACCGACGGCGACGGCAGCTACTCCTTCGCGTTCAGCGCGGCCGACGACCCGTCCACCACGGCGGGCGACCTCATCACCGCCGCCCTCGACAACCTGCTCCCGCCCGAGCTCTACACCCAGCGGCGTACGTCGGACGTCGTGACGCTGACGCCGTTCGGCTCGGTGGTGTCCATCGCCGCGATCGAGTACGAAGCGCTCTGGGTCGACAACCAGGGCTCGGCGACGATCCACGGGCAGATCTACCTCGGGGTCCGCCAGGACGGCACCGTCCTGGGGATCGAGATCGAGCACATGCCAGCGGAGGAGTTCGCGGACTCGGTCGAGGAGATGTACCCGATCCTCGACAACTCCTTCGGCCGGTTCGCGGGGCTCTCCTGAGCGGCATCAGCCGTCCGGCGCCAGCACGACGGCGGTGGCCAGGGCGGCCACACCCTCGCCGCGGCCGGTGAGTCCGAGACCGTCGGTGGTCGTCGCCGACACCGACACCGGCGCGCCCAGGGCCGTGCTGAGCGCCCGCTCGGACTCGTGGCGGCGCGCGGCCAGCCGGGGCCGGTTGCCGACGACCTGCACCGCGGCGTTCCCGATCCGGAAGCCGGCCGCGCGGACCCGCCTCGCGGTCTCCTCGACGAACGCGGCCCCCGACGCTCCCGCCCACTCGGGGTCCGCGGTGCCGAAGTTCGAGCCGAGGTCGCCCAGGCCGGCCGCCGAGAGCAACGCGTCGCACAGGGCGTGCGCCGCGACGTCGCCGTCGGAGTGACCGGTCAGCCCTTGTGGCTCGTCCGCCCAGTCGAGTCCGGCCAGGCGGAGTGGTACGCCGTCCGCGAACCGGTGCACGTCGACCCCGAGCCCCACCCGGGGCAGGAGCCCGTCGCTGCTCATGGGCGCATCATGCCCGCCCGGCCGTCCCGCCGTAACGAATGGGACGCGTGGGAGACAATCGCACCGTGAGGACGTTCCGCGGCGCGTGGTCGCTCGCCGGCCTCGCTGCCGGGGCCGCGGGCCTCGCCGCGAGCTACTTCGTGGCGATGGCGATGACGCTGCGCGACTCCCCGGTCGTCGCCGTGGCCGACCTCGTCGTCCGGCTCACCCCCGGCCCGGTGGCGCACTACCTGATCGAGCAGGTCGGCCACCTCGACAAGCCGCTGCTGCTGCTCGGGATCTTCGTGGTCCTCGCGATCGTGTTCGCGTGGGCCGGTCGGTTGGCGCGGCGCACCTGGTGGGCCCCCGCGATCGTCTACGGAGCCCTCACCGCGGTCGGTGCGGTCGCGGTCTCCCAGGAGCGCGGCGCGACCACCGTCGACTTCGTCCCGGTGGCGGTGGGCTTCGTGACCTGGCTGGTCACGCTCTCCCTGCTCACCGAGCCGTTGCGCAGGGCCGAGCTCGCGGCTGCCCGGCCGACGCCGGCCGACGAAGGGGAGCCGGACCGGCTCCAGCCCGCTCCGGTGTCGCCGGGCCACAGCCGGCGCACCTTCGTGATCCGGGCCGGGCTCGTCGCCGCCGCAGCTGCGGTGGTCGGGGTCGCCGGCAAGGTGGTCGGCCGGAGCCGCCGGCACGTGGAGGAGTCGCGGCTGCTGTTGCGGCTGCCGAAGGTGAGCGAACCGGTCGTGCCCACCGCCGTGCGGGTCGGCGTCAAGGGCGTGACGCCGTGGGAGACGCCGAACGCGGAGTTCTACCGGATCGACACCTCGTTCGTCGTACCCGCGATCGAGCCCAGGGACTGGCAGCTGCGGATCCACGGCAAGGTCGACCGCGAGCTCACCCTGACCTACGAGCAGCTGCTCGCGCGGCAGTTCACCGAGGCGTGGCTCACCCTCTGCTGCGTCTCCAACGAGGTCGGCGGCGACCTCATCAGCAACGCGTGGTTCAGCGGCGTCCGGCTGGCCGACCTCCTCGCCGAGGCAGGTCCGCATCCGGACGCCGACGCCGTGCTGCAGACCTCGGACGACGGCTGGACGTGCGGTACGCCGCTCTCGGCGCTGACAGACGGGCGCAACGCGATGCTGGCGGTCGCGATGAACGGCGACCCGTTGCCGCTCGAGCACGGCTTCCCCGTGCGGACCGTGGTGCCCGGGCTCTATGGCTACGTCTCGGCGTGCAAGTGGGTCGTGGACATGGAGGTCACGAACTTCTCGGAGATCTCGGCGTACTGGACCGAGCGCGGCTGGAGCGAGAAGGGCCCGGTCAAGCTGTCCTCGCGGGTCGACGTGCCGCGCTCCGGGGCGGAGGTGCCGAGCGGGACGGTGAGGTTCGGCGGGGTCGCGTGGGCCCAGCACACCGGCATCTCGGGCGTGGAGTTCGCGGTGGACGGCGGCGAGTGGACCGCCGCCGAGATCGCGTGGGTGCCCAACGACGACACCTGGGTGCAGTGGAAGGGCGTCGCCGACGTCGAGCAGGGCGACCACACCGTCCGGGTGCGGGCCATCGACAAGACCGGGCAGGTGCAGACCGGGGTCGAGCACGACGTGATCCCCGACGGCGCCACCGGCTGGGACTCCTCGGACTTCACCTGCACCTAGACGTGCCGACACGCCCTACGCTCCTGGTGTGCCATCCGACTTCGACCCGCGTGCCGGGTGCGCGCTCGTGGTCGGTGGCTCCGGTGGTCTGGGGCACTCGATCGTGCGGATGCTCGCTGCCCGGGGCTCCGCGGTGGCCCTGACCTACCGCAGCAACGCCGGTGCCGCCGACTCGGCGGTCGACGCCGCGCGCGGCTGGGGTGTGCACGCGTCCGCCCACCAGCTCGACGTCACCGACCCGGAGGGCTGCGCCGGAGTGGTCGAGGCGGTGGTGTCGGCGTACGGCGGCCTGCACACGCTCGTCCACGCCGCCGGGCCGCACGTGCCGATGAAGCACCTCTCCACGGTCCCGCCGGCCGAGCTGGCAGGACAGCTCGCCGAGGACGCGGCCGGCTTCTTCAACGTCGTCCACCCAGCCCTTCCGCACCTGCGCGACTCGGAGGGCGCGATCGTCGCGGTCACCACGGCGGCGACCGCCCGCTACCCGGTCCGTGACGGCCTCTCCGCCGCGCCCAAGGGCGCGGTCGAGGCGCTGGTGCGCGCGCTGGCCGCCGAGGAGGGCCGCTACGGCGTCCGGGTCAACGCCGTCGGACCCGGCATGGTCTCCGACGGCATGGCGGCCCGGCTCGTCTCCTCCGGCGACCTGTCCGAGGAGGCGCTGGCCGTCGCCCGCGGCAACATCCCTCTGCACCGCTTCGGCACCGCCGCCGACGTCGCGGAGGCGGTCTGCTTCCTGGCCTCGGACCGGGCGGGCTACATCACCGGCCAGAAGCTGGACGTCGACGGCGGCTACTCGGTCTGAGGAGGATCGGATGGATCGCGAGGACTACGTCCAGAGGATGGGCGCGGCGGTGCTCGGCGCGTTCGACATCGCCTCCACCTATCTCGGGGTGAGGCTCGGCTTCTACCAGTCGCTCGCCGACGAGGGACCGGCGACGGCGGCCGAGCTGGCCGCACGCACGGGGACCAACGAGCGGCTGGTCCGGGAGTGGCTCGAGCAGCAGGGCGCCAACGAGCTGCTGGACGCGAGGAACGACGCCGGCGAGTGGCGGTTCGGCCTGCCGGCGGACCACGCCGCAGTGCTGCTCGACCCGGACGCCCTGGACGGCGTGGCTGGCACCGTCCTCTCCGTCGTTGCCGACCTCGCCCAGGTGCCGCGGCTGGTCGGCTCGTTCCGCACCGGGGAGGGCATCCCCTATGCCGACTACGGCCCGGACGAGGCCGAGGGCCAGGCTCGCGGCACGAGGCCGGTCTACCGGGCCGAGCTCGAGAGCTGGCTGGCCGCCGTACCCGACCTGTCCGCGCGGCTCGCCACCGGCGGCGCGCGAGTGCTGGACATCGGCTGCGGCCTGGGCTGGTCGAGCGTCGCCATGGCCAAGGCACATCCCGGCCTGGTCGTCGACGGCGTCGACCTCGACCCGGGCTCGATCGCGGCGGCGAAAGAGGTCGCGGAGTCAGAGGGTGTCGCCGACCGGGTGCGGTTCGAGGTCCGTGACGCCGCCACCCTGGCCGGCGCCGGCTACGACCTCGCGACGATGTTCGAGATGCTGCACGACCTGGCCCGGCCGGTCGACGTGCTTCGCGCCGCCCGGGAGGCGCTGGGCCCCGGGGGCGTCGTCCTCGTCGCCGACGAGCCCTGCGCCGAGGCGTTCGTCGGGCCGGCCGACGAGGAGGAGCGGCGCTACTACGGCTACAGCCTGCTGCACTGCCTCCCCGCCAGCATGGCCGAGCCGGGCTCCGCCGCGACCGGCACCGTGATCAGGCCCGACACGGTCCGCCGCTACGCCGGCGACGCGGGCTTCTCGGCCGTCGAGGTCCTTCCGGTCGAGAGCGTCGCCTTCCGGCTCTACCTGCTGCGGCCCTGACCGACACCGACCGGACCGCGCTCGCTCAGGCGGCCTGCCCCAGCGCCGCGGCGTACGCCTGCGGGACGCAGGCGCAGTCGTCGCCGCACGGCAGGTAGGTGTGCATCGCGTGGCCGCACTGCGCGCACGGGAGGTCGTGCGAGAGGTGAACCTGGTTGGTCTGAGGTGTGTCCCACATGGCCGTGCCTTCCGTGCGTCGTAGTTGCTCTCACCTCCTCCACGAACGGGCTCGGCGAAGTACGACAGGGGTTCGGAACTCTCGTCGCAGAGGATTGGGCCAGCCAACGGTGGCTGATGTGCGAGGCCGTTCACGGCCGAGCCGGCCGCTGGTCGAGCTTGTCGAGACCTCCGCAGCGATGTCACCTGCTGACCTGTCGGTGGCTGAGGTGCGAGGCCGTTCACGGCCGAGCCTCGAAGCCTCCGCAGGGAAGGCACCCGGGGTGAGTCCCAGCTCCGGGTCACCAGGCTTCGAGGCTCGGCGCTGGGGCGCCTCGCACCTCAGCCACCGTGGTCGGCCGGCCGCTGGTCGAGCCTGTCGAGACCTCCGCAGGGCAGGCACCCGGGTGGGTCTCAGCACTGGGTCACCTGGCTGCGAGGCTCGTCGCCGGCGTCGGGTTGGAGGCGGTCAGCGCTCGGTCGGCTCGGCCTGGCGGGCCTCACGGCGGTGCCACCAGTGCCGCTTGTGGTGCGCCGAGGGCTCGGCTTCCGAGGTCGGGAACAGATCCTGGGCCGGCGACACGTAGGCCATCATCCGCTTCACGCCGTCCTCGGAGATCCGGCGCACGAACTCGAGCTCGGCGGGCATGGCGAGGAAGGCTCGCGAGGCGTGCCAGGTGCGTTCGTATGGCGGCGGGTCGAGGAGCAGCAGCCGACGGCCGTCGATGAGGGGGATGTCGACCGGCCAGGCCTCGTTCCAGATCCACGACCCGTCCGGTGCGACGAGGTTGAACGCACCGGTGCCGTCGTACTCGTAGGGCGCATCGGGTGACTCCGCCGTGCACGCCTCGACCGCCTCACGCGAGGGAGGCGTGCCGGGCAGGTGGCCGGGGGTCACCAGCCGCTCCATCAGCAGCGTGTGGAGCTGGAAGTTGTCCGCGACGCCGCTCATGAGGAACTCGAAGCCCTCGAGCGTCGGGCGGTGGATGGCGACGAGCTTGGCGTCGTCGAGCACCGCGAGGGCCTGGGCGAGGTAGGTGCCGACGCCGGTGGACATCGCGACCTCGCGCGCGTTCCAGAAGAACTCGTCGTTCGGGAGGAACGCCTTCCGGACGTCCTTGCTGCTGAGGACGGCCGCGACCGCGGACTGCCAGAGCGGCAGCGTCCACCAACCCATCCCGGCGGCGCGGACCTCGGGGTCGTTCGGGTCGCCGAGCTGCTCGAACATCGACGGCGGCGGGACCTCGCCGATCTGCCGCGGGTGGTCCCATCCCGCCGGCCACCGCCGCAGGAAGTCTGCCGCGCCCGCCGTCGCCCGCTCGGCGGCGGACAGGATGGGCTCGGCACACGCGGCCGCTCCGGCACCGGCTTCCACGCATGCTCCGACCAGCACGGCGACGACAGCGTCCCGGCCCGGCGACAGGTCGGGCATCACGTCCGCGAGCAGCGCGGCGGCGATGTCGAGCTCCTCGTCGGGGGCCTGACCGAACTGCTCGCGCAGCTGGGTCAGCCGTCGTTGCACGGCGTCCTCGTCGTGGTGCCGGGCAGCGACCTGGAACGCCGCGACGGCCTCGAGGAACTCGGACACGAGCCGCACGCTACTAGCGCGCGGCCCCCCAAATGGGCGGTTACCAGTTGCCGGCCGAGGCGGGCAGCGGGTGCGTCAAGTCGTGGATGACGTACGCCGTGCCGCCGGAACCACCCAGCCACGCCCGCTCGAACTGAGCGCGATCGTAGGTACGGCGCACCCCCGACGCGGTGGCTGCCGCTGGGTCGTTGACCACCACGTCGCCGGAGGAGGTGAAGCCCACGATCACCAGGAGGTGGCCGGCGGTCGAGGAGATCGGTGCGCCGGTGAGCCCACCGGACGGGAACGAGATCGACGCGATCACCGGCACCCCGGAGGCGATGAAGGTCTCGGCCTCGGCCAGGGACCGCAGCCGGGTCACGAACGAGGAGAGCCCGCGGGAGGCGGCGTACGCGGTGTTGAACGGCCAGTTCCCGGTGCCGCGGTAGGCGGCGTCGTAGGTGCGCCGGGCCACCTCGTCGACCCACGGGTCGGTCCGCTGGCCGACCCAGGCATAGGACGACGGGGCCGGCAGCCGGCCGTAGTAGCCCAGCACCATGGCGGTCGACGTGGGCGAGCACCACGCCTCGCCGCCGCCGCCGTACTGGGCGAACTCACCCCGGTGCACCATCTGCGAGTACGCCGGCACGTCCAGCACGATCCCGCGCGCCACCCCGGGAGCCGAGACCGGGGCCACGCCCGCGACGCGGGAGGTCATCGCGCCCACGAACGACACCGACGGGGACGCCGAGTGGGCTCCGGCGCGACGCATCAGCCGCACCTGGAGCTGGTAGGACGAGGCGGAGGTGCTCGCCTTCCAGGTGTCGACGTCGACCCGGCCGGCGGCGTCGGACTGCCCGGGCACCGACGTACGCCGGACGTGCCGGTCCGACGATGCCCACCGGCCCAGCACCATCCAGTGGCCGCCCGCCTTGACCCGCACCTCGACCCAGCTGTTCTTGGGTGTCACCGCGGACCACGACGCGACCAGCTGGGTGAAGCCGAACCCGGGCGAGGTGACAGGCGAGGTCCAGGTGCCCATCGAGTACTTGTGCCCGTGGTAGGCCCGGGTCTTCGAGGCGGACTTCGTGGCGCTCTTGAGCACCAGCGCGCCGTGCTTGAGCCGCAACCCGGCGAAGGTCCCGGTCCGGAAGGCCGAGCCGCCCTCCCAGCGCGAGAACCCGACATCGCGCGGCGTCGGCGCGGCGGAGGCGGGCACGGTCACCATCATCGCGGCGACCACGGGCAGGAGCAGGACCAGTCGGCGCACCACCCGAGGTTACGTCACTCCTGCCACAGCAGTCACACGATCACACCCGTCGCTTCGGTCCCATCCGCGCTCCGGCGCGCCGGATCCCGGTCGTGGTGCCAACGACCTCGCAGGCCCAGGAGGACGTGACCCGGAGCTACGAGCTGCACGCCTCGGTCCACGTGGGCAAGCAGGAGGACTCCGACAAGTTCACCGAGGTCGTCCGCCAGATCGACGACTTCTTCGCGAACGTCGCCGAGCTGCCGGACTGGCCGGTCCCTGGTCGCAGGGGTCCCAGGATATCCGGCTCTCCTGACGCTTCCGTGGGTGGGTGGCTGCCCACGCCGGGCAGCGGTGACCTTTCAACCGGTCTGAGCCGCCCAGGGGGGCTCACCGACCACCGGCGTCTCGTCGTGTCCCGCCGACCTGCCGAGGTGGCGGTGGGTGATCAACCACGCTGGGCCAGGCTGCGGTTGATTGCTCACCGCTGCCCTGGCCCGCGCATGGCAGGGGCGCCGAGGGCGATCCTTGACGGCAAGAGACGATCAGGAGTGGGCGCTGGTGGTAGGCGCGCGGGCACCCACAGATCCGTCACAAGGGCTGCAAATTCGTGCCCAGATGGCGATCTTGCGGTGCAAACCCGCGGCCGGGGGGCTGCTGCCACCCCGAACGGGACTGCACCGCAGTGTGGGCTCTCCGCGTACAAGATGCGGTGCAGTCCCGCCCGGTGCCAACATCCGCGAAAGCAGGACCTGTCCCGCATCCTCCCTAGACTTGACCGGTGCTCAGGCTCTACGACACCCAGACCCGCGAGGTCCGTGACTTCGTGCCCCTCGAGGAGGGGAAGGTCGGTCTGTACGTCTGCGGCCTGACCGTGCAGTCGGAGCCGCACGTGGGCCA